>NZ_JBJYKD010000003.1:0-149196 GCF_049310025.1 Thermorhabdus hydrogeniformans
CTTTCCAAAACATTCCTTATGAAATTTTCAAGGTTCGGGAAAAGAAGTAAAAAAGTAGGGTTTCTACACTAGAATCAATTTTTCTTTGATAAAAAATACAGAGTTCTGTAAATTGGACATAACACCTGGGGGTTGATGAAAATGAAAATATTTCCTTTAGAGTCATTAAGCTTAAATGAAGCCAGAGAGCTTCAATTTAAATTGGTAGATATAATTGTGCGGAATTTTACCGGGTCCGAGTTTTTAAGTGCGGGCGACGTTGGAGTCGTGCCCGGCCTGGGCAGGCCAAGGACCACTGCCAGGGTGGAAAAGGTCATATCAGAATTCTTCGGGGCTGAAGATGCGGCGCTGGTCAGAGGGGCGGGGACCGGTTCCATCCGCTTTGCCCTCCAGGCTCTCTTAAAGCCGGGGGATAAAATCCTGATCCATGATGCGCCCGTTTATTCCACTACCGCCACCACTATTGAATATATGGGCCTTAATACCGTGAAGGTTGATTTTAACGATGAGGATAAAGTATTAAAGGCTGTAACCCCCGATATTAAGCTGGTGTACATCCAGCATTCCCGACAGAAGATTTCGGATAAATACGATATGTATGAGCTAATAAGGGCTATAAGGAAAATTTCCAATGTTCCAATAGTTACCGACGAGAATTACACTGTACTGAAGACAAAGTATATCGGTACCCAGGTAGGAGCCACGGCCTCATGTTTTTCCATGTTTAAACTCCTGGGCCCCGAGGGCGTGGGGTGTGTTGTCGGAGATAAAGGCGTCATTGCAAAAATCAGGGAGATGAACTATTCCGGCGGCGGGCAGGTGCAGGGGCACGAAGCCATGGATGCGTTGCGGTCTATGGTATATGTGCCCGTCATGATGGCCATACAGAGCGAGGAAATAGATAAGGTGGCAGATGCCATCAACAGTGGGAAAATCAGCGGCGCAAAAGCCGCACATATCGCCAATGCCCAGTCCAGGACCATCCTTGTGGAGCTTGAGGAACCCATTTCTTCAAAGGTCGTTGAGGAGGCCGATAAGCTCGGCGCCGCATCCTACCCCGTAGGGGCGGAATCCAGGTACGAGATAACACCTATGTTTTACAGGGCATCCGGGACATTTATTAAAGATAACCCCAGAATGAAAGACTATCTGATAAGGGTAAATCCTATGAGAGCCGGAAGTGAGACTGTATTGAGGATACTAAAAGAGGCTATAGAGAAAGCCAGGTGATAGTGTGTTTTTAGAAGTTACTTTGAAGAATAATCCGGCGCTCATAGATGCAGCAGCAAAACTCCACAGGGAAGGATTGATTGAACCCAACACTTACTGTATCGACCTGGATATGGTCAGAAAAAATGCGGAATTGCTTTCAAATACGGCCCAAAAATACCGTGTAAATCTGTATTTTATGACAAAACAGTTTGGAAGGAATCCCGTCGTCTCCAGGGCCATTATGGATTCAGGCATAGAAAAAGCTGTGGCTGTGGACCTGGACGAAGCCAGGCTACTTTATAAAAACGGCATAAAGATAGGGCACATAGGCCATCTGGTCCAGGTACCAAGGTCCGGTATAAAAGAAGCCCTTGGCATGAACCCCGATTTTATCACCTGCTTTAGCACAGATAAGGCCAGGCAAATAAACGATGCCGCGAAGGAATTGGGCCTCGTCCAGAATATACTGCTCAGGGTCGTAGACGATGGCGACTATATTTACCCGGGCCAGGAAGGCGGCATAAAATTAAGGGACCTTGAAAGGGCGGCCCTGGAGATAAAAAAACTGGATAATATCAAAATCAAAGGTGTAACCTCTTTCCCGTGCTTTTTGTATAACTACAAGTCGGGCGGGATAGAGCCTACTAAAAACTTATTTACAATTAAAAAGGCTGCAGACATATTAAAGGGTCTGGGGTTTGATATTTCACAGATTAATGGGCCCAGCGCCACATGCACATCTTCCATACCGCTTTTAAAAGAGATGGGCGTAACCAGCGGTGAGCCGGGTCATGCCCTGACGGGAACCACTCCGCTTCATGCGGGCGGCACGGAACCTGAAGTGCAGGCCATGGTTTACGTGACAGAAGTCTCCCACACGGCAAAAGGTAAAGCCTATGTTTTCGGCGGCGGATTTTATTCAAGGTCGAGGATGAAAAAGGCCTACATTCCCGGTAAAAACCTGGTGCTGAATGTAAAAGGGATTTCCCCGGAATCCATTGACTATTACGCTGCAGTGCTGGATGGCGGCAATGAACTGGAGGTAGGCGATACCGTAATATTTTCTTTCAGAACCCAGGTATTTGTGACCAGATCAAAAGTTGCGGTGGTAGAGGGCATACAGGAAGGCAATCCAAGGCTGGTGGGAATTTTTAATCATCTGGGAGATGAGATAAAGTGAAAAGGGCAATTTTGCTGGTTATTGACAGCCTGGGTGTGGGAGAGATGGACGATGTGTATAAGGTGAGGCCTCAGGACAGAGGGGCTAACACCTTAAAACACGTGGCGGAGGCCGTTAAAAACTTCAGGTTGCCAAACTTAGAAGCCCTGGGTGCAGGGTATCTTGTGGATTCAGACAATATTAAAAAGGTAGAAAATCCCCTGGCCAGCTACGGAAAGAGCATACTTGCCCACTTCGGCGCCGACACCTATCAGGGTCATCAGGAGATAATGGGGAGCAGGCCTAAAATGCCTGTGGTCAAACCCTTCATCCATTATATAGACAGGGTGGAAAAGGCTTTAAAGGAAAAGGGTTACGAGGTCAAAAGGCCGTACCCGGCTCACCCGCTTCTCCTTGTAAACGGTCTTGTTACAGTGGCGGACAACCTGGAAGCGGACCCCGGGCAGAACTACAACGTTACCGCTCCGCTGGATTATATATCCTTTGAGGATGAACTTGCTGTAGGCAGGTTGGTAAGGGAAAACGTGGAGGTCGGCAGGGTAATAGTCCTGGGCGGCAGAGGCATAACGGTGGAGGATATATTGCATGCCGTGGAAGTAAAAGACGGAGATATAATCGGAGTCGATTGCCCGAAGTGCGGGGTATATAAAAGAGGCTATATGGTAAGGCATCTGGGCTATGGTGTGAACCCCGATGCCCAGGTTCCCACGCTATTGAAAAAGGCAGGGTTTGCGGTATCCCTTATAGGTAAAATGGCCGATGTAATTGAATGTGAGGGGGCAGACTATCACCCGAGAGTAGAGACCGATGGAGTGATGGAACTGGTGCTGGAAAAAATGAAAAGTCAACCGGGCGGCCTTATAGCGGCAAACGTCCAGGAAACGGACCTCGCCGGCCACTCCCGGGACCCAGAAAAATACGCCGAAAAACTCATGTCGGTCGATGAATACCTGAGAAGGGTTTTGGATGAGATGAAGGAAGAAGATATGCTTATAATCACCGGCGACCATGGGAACGACCCTACCATCGGGCACAGCCATCATACCAGAGAAAAGGCGCTGTTGCTGGTATACGGGAAGAACTTCCGTTCTGTCGACTTGGGGGAAAGAAAGACACTTTCGGATATAGGTGCGACAATAGCCGAATTCTTCGGGATTAATAGCCCGGAGAACGGCGACAGCTTTTTAAAAAATATTTGCTGAAGGGGAAGTTTCAATGGATAGGGATATTATGGAAAGATTGGAAATACTTTTAGAGTCAGGGCAAATTACCAAACAGGACGTGGAAAAAACCGTTCTTGCGGTTGACATTGTAGAAAAAAAATTCGGAATCAAAGTGGAGAATGAAGTGGGCGGCATGTTCGTCACTCACCTGGCGAAAGCTTTGACCCGCATTGCCGCCGGTGAAGGAATAGAGGAAACCACGGCGGAAGTAGAAGCCGCCGTTAAAGGCAATCAGGAACTAGTTAGGGAATCACTGTCTTTGTTTGAAAAAATTTTGGGAACCAGAGATATCCCGGAAGGGGAGATAAACTTTATTGCCATGTATTTAAATTTACTTTTGAAAACTTAACTTCAACTTGCGGGAGGTGGTGATAAGAGATTTTCCGGTTTTAAACTCAATAAAAAATATTTAGAAAGGAGTTGTTGTAGCATGCCTATACGTATAGTTGTGGGCGGTCTCAACAAAGACGTTATTGAAAGGGCTGCCCGGGCAGCCGGAGGAGATAATGTAACCGTCACGGCCATGTCGGATTTTGAAGCGGCCAAGAAGATAAAACAGGGCCAGGCAGATTACTATTTTGGCGCCTGCAACAGCGGCGGAGGTGCGGCTCTTTCGATCCCCATAGGTATACTGGG
Organism: Thermorhabdus hydrogeniformans; assembly: GCF_049310025.1. Taxonomy (NCBI): domain Bacteria; kingdom Bacillati; phylum Bacillota; class Clostridia; order Thermosediminibacterales; family Tepidanaerobacteraceae; genus Thermorhabdus; species Thermorhabdus hydrogeniformans. Next base: position 4,252 of record NZ_JBJYKD010000003.1, read on the forward strand.
ATATGCCAACTGCGCGACAGTGGCCAAAGCGGGCGGCAGGCCGAAGGCCGAGGAAATCGAAAAACTGGTGCAGTCGGGCAAGATAGCCTTTGGCATGTCCGTGGAAGCCATTGAGGAAGCTGTGCCGTTGCTGGTGAACAGCATCCTCAAAAAACACGGCATTAAAAAAGAATAGATGAATGGAAAGGGGAAATGATTTATGGCGGTAAAACTGGGTATTGTGGCCCTTCTTTGTGCTCTGACTTCACTGGCGTCTCATTTCGGGCGGGCTGTATTTCATGATGGCATACGCCCCATTATGCCGGAGTATTATGAAGGGCGGATGAAAAGGGCTGAGATGAGCTCGATAGCCTTTGGATTGAGCGCGGGCTTTATAGTGTCGGTAGGTTTTGCTTTTACCCTGTCTTCGAATTTGCTTAACCCGTGGCTGTTGTTTTTGCCAACGGATATTCTGGGCGTTGTAGCACCATACTCCTGGCTTGCGGCGCTTTTGGGTGCCGGCTGGGGTATCGGGGTGACAGCATTTTTTGGCGCTTTGAATACCCTGTTTAAAGCAATGCCGATTAATATGCTGGATGCCCTTGGAGCATTGTCTTCACCCGTTATCGCCGGGTTCGCACTCTTCCCGGTGCTGGCCATATTTTCCCAGTTTGGGTGGAAAAAAGGCGTCATTACTCTTATCCTTGAATTAGTCGCACGGCAGCTGGCCGCATTAAAAATTATCACAGTTGGCGGCACCCCCATTTACGCGGAAGCTCTGGAAATGTTTGTGGGTGTAATCATGCTGGTCATTTTCGCCGTAGCCAAGGACATGAAAGCACCAGAGGAGAATGTTTCCGGTGAAAATATATTTGAAGCAAATACCAGACGCATATTTAATTCACTGCCCTTATTGATGGTCATCGGCGGTCTAGTATCCTTGATCAGTAATTTGAGATGGTTTGCCGGTTCTGAAGTAGACTTCCAGCTGTTGCACCAGATATATGAAACCGGAAACACGGCCCAGCTTTTCAGCGTGGCCGCAGCGGACTTCGTTAGGGGTCTGGCCTTTCTCCCACTGATAGTTACGACTTCTCTGGCCTCGGGTGTTTACGGTGTGGTTGGTCTCACGTTTGTTTATCCGGTTGGCTACTGGCTTGCTCCAACCCTTTTTGGTGAAAGCTTTTTCGGCCATGTGATGGCTTTTGTGCTGGGAGCTTTAATGATTCTGATTGAAGTCTCGGCTCTGCGCCTGGTGGGTAAGGGCCTGGAAAAATACCCTTCCATCCGCGAAGCTTCCGATAACATCCGGACAGCTATGAACAATGTTCTGGAAATTGCGCTGTTAATCGGTTCAGCTATGGCGGTGCTCAATATGAATCCTGCCGGAGTGCAGGGCCAGAACTGGCTGGCCTTTGCCTTGTTTGCTTCCCTCTATATGATTAACGAAACTCTAGGACGTCCAATCATAAGGCTTGCTTCGGCGCCTCTGGCCGCTATTATAACGGGAATCTTAGTGAATGTTTTCTACCTGCTTCACCTGTTATAAAAATAAAAAAGTTGCGGGGAGGAGTAAATTTCTCCTTCCCTGCTGTTTTTTAAAGGAGGTATTAACGTTGGTCAGGAAAATTCGCACGGTGACAGGTGACATCGATGGATCTGATATAAAAAAAGTCATGGTCCACGAACACCTGGCCTTTGATTTATCCCGTGTGCGGGGTGATAATACATCGATACTGGGCGATGAAGAGACGCTGCCGGCTATATGTGAAGAAATGCAGCAGCTTAAGGAATACGGTTTCAACACCATTGTAGAGCTGACGAACATGGGTATGGGAAGAAACCCTCTCACTCTTCAACGGATGGCGCAAACAACCGGCTTCTTTATAGTGGCGGGTACCGGCTTTTATAAAGAAGATTTTTACCCGAAGGAAGTTTTTGCGATGAAAGATACAGAACTCATTGATAAGTTGACGGCCGAGATTCTCGAAGGCATAGATAATACAGGGGTTAAAGCAGGCGTTTACGGCGAAATCGGTACAAGTTTCGGCCGCATTACTCCCGCCGAAGAAAAAGTTTTCCGCGCGGTAGCCAGGTCCCATAAGATAACGGGAGCTCCTATCAGCACTCACTGCGAATTGGGGACGATGGGCCTTGAGCAAAGAAAAATATTCGAAGAAGAAGGGGTGTCGCCGGACCGGGTGTCTTTCGGCCACCAGGATTTAAATGAGGATATGTCTGTACAGCTGGAACTCTTAAGGTGGGGCGCCTATATACAGTTTGACACCATAGGCAAGGCGGGGTATCGTTCCGATGAAGCCAGAATTCATAATTTGCTGCACCTTTTGGATAAAGGTTATGAGAATCAAATAATGCTTTCCTGTGATATTACCAGGAAATCGTATTTAAAAAAATTTGGCGGCTACGGTTATACTCACTTGCATACAAACTTTTTAAGCGAACTGAAAAAACGGGGTGTGCCCGGCGGGGTGATAGAAAAAATGACAATTGAAAATCCGCGCAGGTTTCTGGCTTTCATACTCTGAGAAATTTTACCCCGCGGGTTTTATGAAAGATTATACCGGCAAGAAGTTTCGCTTTTCTTTGCCCGTATATTTTTTTGTAAATCTTGAAGGGAAAAAGCTGCACGTGTTGAATATATTTTTAAAAAGGGTGCATTACAAATAAGGAGCTTGAGCTATGTATCGCCCCTTCCTTTTTATTGTTGTTTTTTTAATTCCCGGAATTGTGACCGCCGGCTTTATAACGGCTCCGGGGTTTTTCTTATTTTTGGCGTCGGCAAGTCTGGTTTCATGTGTAGCTGTCGGTGAAGGGAAAAAAAGGGTTGTTTTTGCAGCGGCTTTCATATTTTTCTTTGGGGCATATTACTTCGGTTACAGAGCGGAAAAAGCATCGGGAACCATTATAAATTATGCAGGAAGACAGCAGACCATTGTCGGCGTGGTGTGTGACGTGCCTGAGGTTGAAGCCGATAAAATTACATACGATATAAAAACATTATACCTCGTTCATGGTAACACATATCAAACGGTATCGGGAAAAGTACGGCTTTCAGTATTGAGGGACTTCAAGCGAAACATGGCATTTGATTACGGGGACCTTGTGAAGTTTTCGGGAAAACTGAAGTTGCCACAGGTCAAGAGGAACCCCGGAGGTATGGACTACAGGGCCTATCTTCTGCAAAAGGGCATATCAGCCACAATGTTTTCGAAGCAGGCGGAAAAGCTGGGAGTTTACAGGGCAAACCCCTTTATTAAAGCCGCTTATTTCCTGAGAGAAAGGTTGACTGCTTTTTATAACAAGAATTTACCCCACGACCTTTCGGCACTTCTTGCCGGCATAGTTATCGGGATTAAGGGAAGCATGCCAAAAGAGACGATGCGCGCTTTCAGCGATGCCGGCGTAATCCATGTGCTGGCGGTTTCGGGGTTGAACGTGGCCGTCATATACGGCGTACTCCAGAGATTTTTTGACATTTTTTATGTTCACCGCCTTTTTTCCTTTATTGCCGGAAGTTTTGCCATTATTTTTTACAGTTTTATGGCAGGGCTTTCGCCTTCGGTGATCAGGGCCGCCGTTATGGTTGGAGTATTGATGCTGGGGCGTGTGGCGGGAAGAGAAAGCGATCCCCTGAACAACCTTTGCCTGGCTGCTGTGGTATTGCTCCTCTTGAATCCTCTAAACCTGTATTCCATAAGCTTTCAGCTGTCTTTTTCCGCCACTCTGGGAATAATACTTTTTTACAATACTTTTCAAAGGCTTCTTTCAAAGCTCCCGGGGTTTTTGCGTGATTCACTGGCGGTAGTACTGTCTGCCCAGCTTATGGTATGGCCCTTTTCGGCTTATTATTTTCACAGGGTGTCTTTAATCAGTTTTGTTTCGAACCTGGCGGTGGTCCCACTGGTAAGCCTTGTTTTACTGCTGGGTTTTGTAGCGGGTTTGCTCGGTATGCTCCTGCCGCCGGCTGGAGTGGTTGTTGTCAAAATGGCGGGAGCGATACTGCTGGCCGTGGATAGACTTACATTATTTTTCTCCGAACTGCCCGGTGCCGCTCTCGCGGTGCCGGAGTTTCCGCCGGCTGTTTTTGTATTTTACTTTTTATCACTGGCGTTGATATTTGACATGCCGGCAGGGGCTTTTGGTATAAAAGGCAAATTAAAAAAGACGGCCGCAGCTGTTTTGTTATCGGTGACCGTATTGTTGATAATTCCCATGAATACCGGCCTGGAGGTGACTTTTATTGATGTCGGCCAGGGGGACTCAATATTTATCAAAACTCCCGGTGGTAAAACGGTTTTGATCGACGGCGGGGGAATGCCGCTCTATTACACAGGCGATTTTGATGTGGGAAGAGACGTGGTGGAGCCCTTTCTGTACGGCAGGGGTATAGGCCGCCTTGACCTTGCCGTCTTTACCCATTTTGACGACGATCATGCCAGGGGCCTTTTGTCCATACTGGAGGATATGAAGGTGGGGGCGGTGATGTACGGCATGCACGACAATTCGGATATTTACAACAAAATGAGAGAAATTGCCCGGCAAAGAAAAATAAAAATTTTACAAACCGCGAGGGGAGACAGGTTTAACCTTGGAGGCGCCGTTTTTGAAGTTTTGAATCCGCCCCGCAACACCAGATTTTCAAACTCGGACAACGACAATTCGGTGGTCTTAAAAATGGCATATGGAGGAATCAGTTTTTTATTCACCGGTGATCTGGGATTTTATGGCGAGCGGGATTTGATTGATTCCGGCTGTGATTTACGGGCTGTGGTACTAAAGGCCGGCCATCACGGCAGCGCAACCTCTACCTCCGAGGAGTTTCTGTCTCGCGTAAGACCCGCCGTAGCGGTGATTTCGGCTGGCAGGGACAACGCTTTTGGCCATCCCTCGGCTAGAGTGCTTGATCTTTTGAAAAAGTATGATGTCAAAGTTTTAAGAACCGACCTTCAGGGAGCCATAACCTTTAAAGTCGTCGGAAAAAATGTTAAAATATTTACATCAATCCCCGAGGAGATGTGACCCATGGGAAGCCTCAGCCTGTTTTACGGAGAGGAAAAACTTCCGATAAGAGAAGAGATCGAAAGGATAAAAAAAGAAATTGTACCGGATTACCTGGAAGCCGTAAATTACATTGCTCTTGACGGAAAGACGGTTACGGAAGACGAAATAATCAATGCGGCGACCACTGTGCCAATGCTGGAAAAGAACAAACTGGTGGTGGTGTACGACGCCCGGTTTTTTGAGGGCGGGAGTAATGAGAAGGAGGCTGAAGCGGAAGAAAGGGGCCGGCTGTTAAGTTTTCTGGAAAATATTCCGCCTTACACCAGCATTATTTTTACCTGTGAACAACCCGATAAAAGAAAAAAAATATTCAAGCTCATCCAGAAAAGCGGAACAGTCAGGGAGTTTTCCGCTCCGTCCCAAAAAGACAAAGCCCTGTGGATACAAAAACGGGCCCGGCTCTACGGCAAACAAATTGATTTATCCACTGCTTATTATCTTGCGGGCAATACCCGGGACCTGTATCAGACCGATGCTGAACTTAAAAAAGTCGCTGCGTTTACGGGAGAAACGGAAAGTATACAAAAAAAGGATCTGGAGCTTATTTCTTCTAAATCCATTGAGAGCAACATCTTTGAAATGATGGACTTTGTCGGCATGAAAAAGGCCGCCCGGGCCATTAAAGTTTTAAATGACCTGATATTGCAGGGCGAAAAAGGAATTGTCATTTTATTTATGTTGTCCAGGCACATCGCCCAACTGCTCTCGGTCAAGGCCATGGAAGGCGCCGCTTTCCAGGAACTGAAAGATAAGCTGGGCCTTCACCCTTTCGTATTGAAAAAGGCGGTCGAACAGGCAAAAAATTTTTCGGTGGATGAGCTAAAAAGGGCCTTAAATTTATGCCAGAAAACGGACCTGGACATAAAAATGGGAAAAATCGATGAAAGGACGGGCATTGAATTACTGATAATGTCAATAGCTAAATTGTGAAACGCCATGGGGCGACTAAAAATTAAAGCGGTCACCTTTTCGAAAAGAAAAGGTGACCTTTGCTTTTTACTGATACCTGGAAGGTTGCTGCTGGTATGCAGGGGCCACGGGTTTTGCCGTATGCTGGCCGAATTCCTGGTTGTAGGCCGAAGTCCTGTATTGGTCCTGCTGCCCCCTGGCCGGCGCCGCCGCCTGGACCGTATGCTGGCCGAACTCCTGCCTGTAGGCGGAATCTCTGTATTGAGCCAGATCGGGCCTGGCGGGGGTTACCGGTTTTGCCGTATGCTGGCCGAACTCCTGCTGATATGCGGCATTTCTTGCCTGGGGGGTGCCTGTGGCATATGACGTCTGACTCGCCTGCTGCTGGTACTGAGGCCAGGTTTGCTGTCCGGCATAAGCCGTTTGACCGGTCCTGCGCTGCGCTTCCATCTGAGCTACATTAGACGCCAGAACGCGAGTTGCCGAAGTCAGCTGCTGCAGCTGCCTGGAAAAATCGTTGCACATTCTCTGCATCATGCTAAGCTGTTCGGTGGCTTTTTGTTCAGCCTGCTGTAACTGCTGAAGCTTTTGAGTTGTAGTCGACTCAGAGGAAGAAAGCTGTGAAAGTTGTGCTGCATTATTTTGCTCCGCGCGGGAAAGCTGATTGATCATCTGGGTGAAAGAGTTTAAATTCTGCTGCAACTGTTGAAGCTGCTGTTGAAGCTGATTTACCTTATCCAAGCCAACCACCTCCAGGTATTTTTAGAGATTAGATATTCTAATCTCCGTTAATAGTTTTTCTTTATAGCGGTTAAATTAAACTGGGAAAAAATAAAAAACGCGTAAGCGACGGCTTACGCTGTTTAACTTACTGCAATATTGGACGCTGAAAGTCTTTTGTAAAGACTTGACTTTTTGCGGGCTGCGGCGTTTTTGTGGATGACGCCCTTGGAAGCTGCTTTGTCTATAATTTTTATGGCGTTAACCATAGCGGTTTTTATGTTTTCGGCATCCCCTGTTTTTAAGGCTTCGCCAAATTTTTTTATGGCCGATTTCATTTTGGATTTTACCAGGTTGTTGCGGAGCGTCCTCTTTTTGGCCTGACGCGCCTTCTTTTTGGCTGATGCTATATTTGGCAAACCTTTTCACCCCCTTAAAAATGCTATGCCTATTTTATCATTTAGTTCCCCAAAATGCAAGGGAAGGCAAAAAGATTTCAGTTCTGTATATTATAAAAATCTTAAGGTTAATATAATAAAAGAATATTGATTGGAGGTGATAAATCATGATTGGCATGATTATCAGGTTTATCGTATCGGCGCTGGTTTTAATGCTGATCAGTTTCATCTTACCCGGATTTAAAGTGGCAGGCTTTACCGGAGCCCTGATTGCCGCCATAGTTATAGCGATTCTGGGCTTTATAGTGGAAAGCCTTCTGGGCAATAAGATCTCTCCGCAAAACCGCGGTATTGTGGGCTTTATCACGGCAGCCGTGGTCATTTATTTTGCACAGTTTCTGGTTCCGGCTATGAATGTTACATGGTGGGGAGCTTTGCTGGCGTCTCTTGTGATAGGAATAATTGACGCCTTTGTCCCTACGGAGCTTCGGTGAGGAGGGGTAAATTATAAATATACGAACCGATCTCGCCATCGAAGCACGAGAACTTACCGGGGGCGAGGAGATTCCCGGCGTGCTGGTGGATACGGAAAAGTCAGATGAGATGGTAATAAGCCGTGTCAGGATAGAAAACGAATCCGGAGCGAAGGCCATGGGAAAGCCCGTGGGGTATTACGTTACCCTGGAGGTGCCCAGGCTTAAAGAAAAAGACCCGGAACTTGCCGAGGAAGTCAGTAAAAACCTGGCCGACGAGCTGAAAAATATGATAAATCTCCCGGTGGAAGCAACGGTTCTGGTTATCGGCCTGGGTAATTGGAACGTTACCCCGGACTCTCTGGGGCCAAAGGTGGTGGAAAGACTCATAGTAACAAGACACCTTATAGATATCATGCCGGATAAATTCAATACCAAAAAGGGCATTCGGCCGGTGTGTGCGCTGGCGCCCGGTGTGCTGGGGATAACCGGTATTGAGACCGGAGAAATAATCAAAGGTCTTGTGGAAAGGGTTAAACCTGACCTGATAATAGCAATAGACGCCCTTGCGGCCCGGAGCATGGAACGCATAAGTACCACCATACAAATTGCCGACAGCGGAGTTTTCCCCGGTTCCGGCGTCGGAAACAAGCGCATGGGGATTACCAGAGAGACGGTAGGGGTGCCGGTTATAGCAGTGGGGATACCTACGGTGGTCGACGCCGCCACGATGGCCAGTGACACCCTGGATATGCTCATCGGGCAGTTTACCAGGCAGGCAAAACCCGGAAGCGAATTTTACAAGTTGCTGCAGGAAATGGATAAGGAGGAAAAATATCGCTTAATCCAGGAAGTCATGTACCCTTTTGTGGGCCAACTGGTGGTAACCCCCAAAGAGATAGATTCTTTAATCGAAAACACCGCCAGGACTCTGGCCGGAGGTCTGAATCTGGCCCTTCACCCCGGAATATCTTACGATGAAGTCAGCACATTTCTTCAATGAGCAATGAGGCAAAAAGGCCTCATTTTTTTTGTTTTTAATGAATATGTTTAATGGGAGGGTGTGATGACCTTGATAAAATTTAAAGTCATAAAAGTAAAAAGATACGTCCTGTATTTTATGGCGGCTTTGCTGATCACATGCCTGGCAGCGGTCTTTCTCAGGGTCGACAGAGACAGCGACGTCATACCGGCCTTCGGTTGGATTCAGTTGTCAAGAACGGAAAGGAGTATAATCGAGAACCTGAGGGTAGATGTCTTAAAAAGATTCCTGTCGTGGGGGTTGCCTGTTTTTGACATTTTTGATGACGGGGATTCGAGTATTATAAATTTTTCTTTACTGGTTGAGGGCGTTTCGCGCCTTGCGACCAGCGTCGATATATACAGCCCCAGGAGCTATTTTTCTCTGCAAATACCTTTAATCAGTCTGATAGAAACGCAGATGACCATCACTCCAGGGGTGGAGGTTATGCCCGACGGTACAGGCGTGGAAAACGAACACGAACCGGTTAAAAATCCTCCGGTGGAGCCGCCGCCAGACATGGAAAAAACCGAGGTTGAAAAAATCATCCCCGTGCGGGGCAAGCCTCTGGTGCTTATTTATCATACCCATACCACAGAGTCTTATATGCCGTCAAAAGCTTTTAATTATAACCCGCGGGATAAAGCTTATCATACCGACGACCTCAACTACAGCGTGGTAAAAGTGGGCGAGGTGCTGGCCGGGGAGCTTAATAAACTTGGGATTCCAACCATACAAAATAAAACGGTTCATGACGTGCCTACATATATGACTTCATATTCCAATTCGATGAAGACAGTCCAGGAAGTGCTTAAAAAAAATCCTTCCATTAAAATAGTATTAGACATCCACAGGGACGCGCCCGTACCCGACCCTCAGAGATCCAGGGAACTCACCACGGTAAAGATTGAGGGGAAAACCTATTCCAGGATAATGTTTGTAATCGGCAGCGACAAAATCTTCCCCCACCCTTACTGGAAAGAAAACTATCGTTTTGCCCTTATGCTTAACGATAAGCTGGAGGAGCTATACCCCGGCATATCCAGGGAGATTGACCTGAGGGAACAAAGATTTAACCAGCACCTGTCTAAAAAGGCCGTTCTGGTCGAGATAGGAAGCCACGGCAACACCATGGAGGAATCCATCGAATCGGCAAGGGCCTTTGCAAGGGCTCTGGCGGAAGTGGTTAAAGAACTTTCTATCCTGAATTAAAAAGAAAATAGTGGACAACAATAAAAAAGATTTAACATGCATGAATCCCAGGCAAGCCTCGATGCTGCCGGAAAAACTCGCGGGTGGGCGACGATAACGCCGCCCCAGCTCAATCTTGCTGAACAATAAAAAGAATTTTTACATTTGATCCGAATTAATAAAGAGGGGTTGCCGTGATATACAAGGATTTGATTACATTGATAATCGTGTTTCTAATAATCCTGGTGCTGGGCCTCCGGATTGCCGAAGAAGGGGTTTATTCCACAATGGGGCTGGATGTCGGGCCGAGAAGTTTTGCTTTTGAAATACGCGATGACAGGAGTTACGGAATAAGCATTTTGGGGAAAAAAATCAATTTGCGCTCGGTATACAGGATAGGCGATTTTTACGCCGACAGGGGGCGTATTAGCATTGAAATAGCCGGCAGGAAATACTCCTTTTGCCCCATGGTAAAGGCCGGGTTCCCTCCAATGCGCGGCCATAATCTTGATAAAAACTTCACCAAAATGTATAATTGAATTTAAATGAGCTTCAGCTTTATTAATGGGGAGGAACCTTAATGCCCATACCTCGGGAAAGGATAAGGAATTTCTGCATCATCGCTCATATAGACCACGGGAAATCGACGCTGGCCGACAGGCTCCTGGAATATACCGGAACCATTTCAGAGCGTAAAATGGAAGACCAGGTGCTGGACAAAATGGAGCTGGAGAGGGAAAGAGGCATTACCATAAAGGCCAAGGCGGTCAGGATGATTTATCGAGCCGACGACGGCCAGGATTACCTTTTGAATTTGATAGACACCCCAGGCCACGTGGATTTTACTTATGAGGTTTCAAGGAGCCTTGCTGCGTGCGAAGGGGCATTGCTGGTGGTGGATGCCACCCAGGGCATAGAGGCTCAAACTCTTGCCAACACCTATCTCGCCCTGGAAAACGATCTGGAAATCATACCGGTCATAAACAAAATAGACCTGCCGAGCGCCAACCCCGAGGAAACCAAAAGGGAAATCGAGGAAATTATCGGTCTTTCAGCACAGGAGGCCATTTTAACTTCGGCCAAAGAAGGTATAGGCATAAAAGACGTTCTGGAGGCTGTGGTAAAGAAAATCCCCCCGCCCAAAGGCAGGGTCGAAGATCCGCTCAGGGCTCTTATATTCGATTCTTTTTACGATTCTTATAAAGGGGCGGTGGCATATGTGCGGGTTATGGAGGGCGAAATTTTTCCCGGAAAGATAATTAAAATGATGTCTACAGGCAAAACTTTTGAAGTTACTGAAGTGGGCGTATTTAAACCCGATATGGAACCGATAGAAAGTCTGCGGGCGGGAGAAGTGGGGTATGTGGTGGCCAGTATAAAAAACGTTACCGACAGCCGCGTGGGGGATACCATTACCGACGCCGAAAGGCCGGCCGAAAAGCCTTTACCCGGTTACAGGAAGGCAGTCCCCATGGTTTTTTGCGGCATGTACCCCGCCGATGGTGAGGACTATGAAAAATTGAAGGACGCCCTGGGAAAATTGCAGTTAAACGACGCCTCGCTGTTTTTTGAACCGGAGACGTCGGCCGCCCTTGGGTTCGGCTTTCGGTGCGGATTTTTGGGCCTTTTGCATATGGATGTCATACAGGAGCGGCTGGAGCGGGAATTTGATTTAAATCTCATCACCACAGCACCCAGCGTTGTTTATAAAGTGAAAAAAACCAACGGCGAGCAGCTGGAGGTGGATAATCCTACCAATTTTCCCCATCCCACCGAAATAGAATACATCGAAGAACCCTATGTGGACGCCTCAATAATGCTGCCCACCGAGTACGTGGGGGCCGTTATGGAGCTTTGCCAGGAAAAGCGCGGAATTTTCAGGGACATGCAGTACATCAATGAAAAAAGGGTAATCCTGCATTACGAAATGCCTCTTTCGGAAATTATATACGACTTCTTCGACCAGCTGAAATCCCGCACAAGAGGATATGCCTCTCTTGATTATGAGCTGTCGGGATACAAAAAATCCAATCTTGTGAAGCTGGACATTTTGATAAACGGTGAAGTGGTGGATGCGCTGTCCTTTATAGTCCACAAGGACAAGGCATACAGCAGGGGCAGGCAGATGACAGAGAAGCTTAAGGAAGTTATACCCAGGCACCTGTTCGAGATTCCCATCCAGGCCGCCATAGGCGGGAAAATCATAGCCAGGGAAACGGTGAAAGCCCTCCGGAAAAACGTGCTGGCCAAGTGCTACGGAGGAGATGTCACCCGAAAGAAAAAACTTCTGGAAAAACAAAAGGAAGGGAAAAAGAGAATGCGCCAGCTGGGCAATGTGGAACTGCCTCAGGAAGCTTTTATGGCGGTATTGAAGATGGATTAAAATGGAACCAATCGCACTGTACATTCACATTCCTTTTTGTGTTAAAAAATGCGCATACTGCGATTTTAATTCTTATGCGGCACCGGAGCTAATGCCGTCGTATCTTTCGGCTTTAAAAAAAGAGATGGCCGGCTATAAAGCAGCAGGCTACGCCGTAAAGACGGTGTACATGGGCGGGGGTACCCCCACCATTTTGAGTAAAGAAGATCTTGCCTCTTTAATCCAAAATATTCATTCCAGTTTTTATATAGCCCCCGGCGCGGAATTCACAGTCGAAGCAAATCCCGGCACGTTGACGAAGGAAAAACTTTTACTTCTAAAGCATATGGGCGTCAATCGATTGAGCATTGGGCTTCAGGCCTATCAGGACAGGCTCTTGAAGGTCATGGGCAGAATTCACACGGTGAAGGATTTTGAAGAAAGCTTCGCCCTCGCAAGACAGGCCGGGTTTGACAATATCAATGTGGATGTCATCTTCGGTCTGCCCGGGCAGACGCTTTTCGATTTCAAAGAAACCCTGAAAAACCTTGTAAGGCTTTCTCCGGAACACATATCCTGTTATGCGTTATCCGTAGAAGAGGGGACGGAATTTTACAATCGCCTCGAGCAGGGGAGGCTCTTTTTACCCCCGGAAGACGAAGAAAGGGCCATGTATCACGAGGCTGTGACTTTTCTAAAGAGCCGGGGATTTGTTCACTACGAAATATCAAATTTCGCAAAACCCGGCAGGGAATCAAGGCATAACCTGGCTTACTGGCGGTGCGAGGAATACCTGGGGGTGGGGGCGGGGGCCCATTCCTTTCTGAATGGCGAGAGGTTTTACAATCGCAGTTCTTTAAAAGAATATATCGATTGTCTGGAAAGCGGCCTGAGTCCGGTGGAGGGAAGAGAGGTTATGGATATGGAAGCCCTCCAGGCTGAGTTTTGTTTTTTGGGACTGAGGCTTACAGAAGGAATAAGCAAGACCGATTTTAAAATCCGGTTTGGTCGGGATCTCAAAGAAGTTTATGGGAAGGCCATACAGAGGTTAAAGGACTCCGGCCTCCTTCAGGAAGACGGCGAACGCTTTAGGCTCACCTCAAAGGGCCTTGATCTGGCCAATGAGGTGTTCATGGAATTTTTGCCCTGAGATTCTTGACAAAAAAAACCCCAAGTGATATTTTTTAAATTAGAATTTTAGCACTCTTGGGTTAAGAGTGCTAATGAGGTGTTGTGCAATGATTTTGGATGAGAGGAAAATAAAGATCCTTTCGGCTATCATAAACGACTATATAGCAACCGCCGAGCCGGTGGGTTCCAGAACCATTGCCCGAAAGTATCGTATGGGCATAAGCCCAGCCACCATAAGAAACGAGATGGCGGATCTGGAAGAGCTGGGTTATTTATCCCAGCCCCACACTTCCGCCGGACGGATACCTTCCAATAAGGGTTACAGGTTTTACGTAGATTTTTTGATGCCGGTGAAAAAACTCAGTGAACATGAGCAGGCGGTGATAAGACAGGTCTTCAAAAGGCGCATAAAAGAACTGGAGGATTTAATTGAAGAAACCGGCCAGGTGATATCCAGACTCACCAGCTATACCGCCATCATACTTGGCCCCCAGCTCGAGACCAGCAGGATAAAGCATATCCAGTTAATCCGCCTGGAAGAGGGAAAAGGGCTGATTATAATAGTTACAAATTACGGCACCATCAGCCACCACATTATAGAGATACCGCAAAACCTGACGGATTCGGACATCACCCGGATCTCAAATTTGCTGAACACATATCTTGCTGATAAAACCTTCTCTGAGATAACTCCTGCACTTCTGGCTTCTATTAAAGAGGAGATGCTGGAATACGAGGGGGTTTTAAACATACTCCTGGAAATACTGCTGGAAAACCTTGATGAAGCGAAAGAGAGCACAAAGGTGTATTCCACCGGGAGTTCCAAAATGCTGGAGTTTCCCGAATTCAGAAACGTGGAAAGGGCGAAAAAATTCCTGTCGCTTTTGGAAAAACACGACCTTATTACAAGGGCCATTAAATTTTCAGCCAGGCCCAATGCCATTACGGTAACCATAGGCAACGAAAATCCCTGGAGTGAGTTCCAGGAATTCAGCATAATCACCGCCAGCTTCTCCATTGAAGACAAGAATCTGGGCATATGCGGCGTCATGGGGCCAACCCGAATGGAGTATTCAAAAGTTATATCAATCCTTGAAAAGGTATCAGATTATCTGACAAAAACCCTTTCCAATCTTTTATAAAATAGACTCAAATCCCGTGGATAAATCCATAGAAGTTTAGGCGTGAACCCGATTTCTGCAAAGTAAAATCGTATTGCTGACTTATACGGTGAATCCCTGCCGGAACAGGCAGGTTTTCACTATGCCTTTGTAGCAGTTGTAAAAATTTAAGGAGGTTGTTAATTTGGCATTTAAAGACGGCAATAACCAGGAAGTCGATGAGAGACTGGCGGCGCTGATTACCAATTCCAACGCCATAAGAGCGGTTGCATCGGCGGTAGAAGGCACCATCGGGCCAAAAGGTCTTGATATAATGCTGGTTGACCGGTTTGGAGAGGTTACCATTACCAATGATGGCGTCACCATACTAAAGCAGATGGATGTGAATCATCCGGCGGCAAAAATGCTCATAAATATAGCCAGGGCCCAGCAGGAAGAAGTGGGTGACGGAACCACCACAGCCACCATTATGGCTGGAACCCTGGTATCCGAAGGAGTTAATCAGATTCTGAAAGGAGTGCCAGTGGCCAGGGTTATCGAAGGGATAAAATACGGAGTGAAACGGGCCCAGGAAATATTGGAGAGTAAAATCATACCCGTAAAGGACATAAACGATCCCGCTTTAAAGAGCGTCGCCCTTATAGCAGGAAGGGAGCACGAGGATATCGCTGAACTTGTAACCCAGGCGGCAAAACTCATAGGTGAAGAAAAACTCAAGGAAAAGAATTTCAAGTTGAAAAACACTGTTATGGCCAGGGCGGGAGCCGAAAATGAGGTCTTTATGGGCATAATAATTGATAGGGAAAAAATGAACAAACAAATGCCGGGGGAAATCAACGACGTCAGGGTCCTGTTGATAGATGACGCCCTGGAGGCGGAAGAGATAGCTCCAGAAGCCCTCAGGACGGAAGCGGGTTTTAACCGGTATCTTCAGCTGAAAGAAGAGTTCAGGAAGAATCTGCAGAAGTTAATAGACCTGGGCGTGAATTTGATACTGGTGGATAAAAACGTCAGTGACGAGGCGGAAGAAATATTGACAGATGCGGGAGTTATTGTGCTCGAAAGAGTTTCCAGGACTGACCTGGAAAAGGTTTCGGAACACACCGGCGCCCGCATTATAAAGCGGATTGGCCTTAAAAAGCCCATTGAAGATATAAAGAACTATATAGGCAGGGCTGAAAGGGTTTACGAAGATGAAAAGCTCGAGCAAATAAGGATAGTGGGCGGCAAAGGCAAACCGATGGCCACCATTCTTGTGGGAGCCGCTACCGAGGAAATCGTGGGTGAAAGGGAGCGCATCGCCAAAGATGCCGCCTCTTCGCTGCAGGCCGCCGTACGCCACGGGATGGTTCCGGGAGGCGGCTCTATAGAAATAGCCATATCCCGGGAAATGGAAAAAGAGAGAGACAAGATAAAGGGCATGGCTTCTTACGGTATAGATTGTGTTATAGCGGCACTGAAGAGACCGCTCGGCCAGATAGTATACAATTCCGGGTTTAACCCGCTGGAAAAGATAGAGGAAGTCATATATACCCAGGCCCAAAAAGACAGCTGTTCTATCGGCATAAACTGCGATAATGGGGAACTGGCCGATATGCTGGAGCTGGGGGTGCTGGACCCCGCTCTGGTTAAGCTTCATGCCATCAAAGCCGCGGGAGAGGTGGCCGAAGCCATACTGAGAATCGATACAATCATAAAAAAGCGGGATGAAGGCGCCCCTATTCAGAAGACAGGTCAGGATGCGACAGGCGGTGTAGGAGAAATGGATTTTTGAACTTTAAAGAGGTGATAGAAATTGACTGAGATGTCGGATAGGGAAGCAAATAAGGAAAAATGCCCGCAGGAGGAATGTCCGCAGGCGCCGACGGAAAAATTGAATGAAATGCCTTTAAACCATGCGGAAGGCGGCGTTCAAGCGGGCGAGAGCCAGGAACCCGAAGCTCAGACAGAAGGCGGCCTATCGGAGCAGGAACTCCAGAACAGGATACAGCAGCTGGAAAAAAATTTGGAGGATAAGCAAAAGGAGGTTGAAAAATATAAAAACCTGTGGCTGAGGGTTCAAGCCGATTTTGACAACTTCAGAAAGAGAACTCAAAGGGATATCCAGGAAATACATCTTTACGCGGGGGAGCAGTTAATTAAAGACCTTTTACCTCTTGTGGACAATTTTGAAAGGGCTCTGAACTCCATAGAAGACAAATCCAGTCCCATTTACAAGGGGATAGACCTCATATATCAGCAACTAAGGAAAATGCTGGAGAAGTATAATGTGAAGGAAATCGACGCTCAGGGCAAACCCTTTGACCCAAAATTCCATGAAGCTGTCATGATGGTCCAGAGCGATGAATACGAAAGCGAAACGGTAGTGGAGGTCCTTCAAAAAGGTTATTTATATCATTCAAAAGTGATCAGACCAAGTATGGTCAAAGTTGCAAAAAAATAGCTGAGGTGAATCTATAATGGGAAAAATTATAGGCATTGACCTTGGTACTACGAACTCTGTGGTGGCGTATATGGAAGGAGGTCAGCCTGTCGTAATACCAAATGCGGAAGGTTCGAGGCTTACTCCTTCTGCCGTAGCCTTTACAAAAGACGGTCAGCGCCTGGTAGGTCAGCTGGCAAAACGCCAGGCCATTACCAATCCTGAAAGGACTATCCTTTCTATAAAGAGGCACATGGGCACCGATTATAAAGTTCATATAGACGGCAAAGCTTACACGCCGCAGGAAATATCGGCGATGATATTGCAAAAATTAAAACAGGATGCCGAAAGTTACCTTGGTGAAAAAATAACTCAGGCGGTTATTACCGTACCCGCTTATTTTACAGACAGCCAGCGCCAGGCTACCAAAGACGCGGGCAGGATCGCCGGCCTGGAGGTGCTGAGGATCATAAACGAGCCTACCGCCGCGGCCCTTGCATACGGTCTGGATAAAGGAGAGGACCATACAATACTCGTATTTGACCTGGGCGGCGGTACCTTTGATGTATCCATTCTTGAACTGGGCGACGGCGTTTTCGAGGTCAAAGCCACCAGCGGCAATAACCGCCTGGGGGGCGACGATTTTGACCAGCGCATCATCGACTATGTTGCAGATGAATTCCAGAGAGAGCACGGCATAGATCTCAGAAAAGACCGCATGGCTCTCCAGAGACTCAAAGAAGCGGCAGAAAAGGCCAAGATTGAACTCTCAAGTATGCTTTCCACCAATATCAACCTGCCGTTTATCACAGCCGACGCCAGCGGCCCCAAGCACCTGGATATTACTCTTACAAGGGCGAAATTCGAGGAATTGACGCGCGACCTGGTGGAAGCCACCATGGGGCCCACCGAGAGAGCTTTAAAAGATGCGGGTCTTAAGCCTGGGGATATAGACAAGGTCATCCTTGTGGGAGGTTCTACAAGGATACCGGCGGTTCAGGAGGCCATCAGGAAATTTATTGGGAAAGAACCCCATAAAGGCGTTAATCCGGACGAAGTGGTGGCCATGGGTGCAGCCATTCAGGCCGGAGTTCTGGCGGGAGAAGTTCATGACGTGGTGCTGCTGGATGTAACTCCGCTGTCCCTCGGAATAGAGACGCTGGGCGGCGTATTCACCAAGATAATCGAGAGAAATACCACCATCCCCACTTCCAAGAGCCAGATCTTCACCACCGCCGCCGACGGACAGACGGCCGTGGATATCCATGTACTGCAGGGAGAAAGGCCAATGGCAGCCGACAACGTCACACTGGGGCGGTTCCAGCTTACCGGAATACCTCCGGCGCCAAGGGGAGTACCCCGCATCGAGGTAACCTTCGATATAGACGTTAACGGAATAGTCCACGTCTCGGCCAAGGATCTGGGTACCGGCAAAGAGCAGAAAATCACCATCACATCTTCTACGAACTTAAAGGAAGACGAAATTCAGAGAATGATTAAAGATGCCGAGAAATACGCCGAAGAGGATAAAAAGAGAAAGGAAAAGGTAGAGGCTAAAAACCACGCGGATTCGCTGATTTACCAGTCGGAAAAAATGCTCAATGACCTGAAAGATAAGATAAGCAACGAAGAGGCCGACAAAGTCAGGAAAGAAATAGACAACGTGAAGAAAGCACTGGAATCCGATGATGTGGAGAAAATCAAGAAAGCCACCGACGACCTTACAAAGGCTTTTTATGACATTTCTTCCAGGCTATACCAGTCCACCGGGTCAAACCCCGGTGCCGGGCCGAACTTCAGCGCCGGCGGGCCGAATCAAGGAGGGGCTGGGCCATCGGCCAACAGCGGCCGGGATGAGAAGGTAGTGGACGCCGATTATAAAGTAGTGGACGACGACAAAAAATAGGCGGCTCTTTCGGGCTGACTTAAGTGGAGTGATGCCCATTGGCCAAGAAGGATTATTACGAAATCCTGGGAGTTAGCAGGGATGCATCGGAAGAGGAGATAAAAAGAGCATACAGGAAACTGGCCCGCCAGTATCATCCCGATGTAAATAAAGACGACAAGGACGCAGCTGAAAAGTTCAAGGAAATAAACGAGGCCTACGAAGTATTGAAAGACCCTGAAAAGCGGGCGAGGTACGACCAGTTCGGCCATGCCGGAGTTGGCCAGGGCGGCTTTGAATCCGGAAATTTCGGCGACTTTGGAGATTTTGGGAACTTTGGCGGCTTTGGCGGAGATTTCTTTGAAGACATATTCGAAAACTTCTTCGGCGGCGGTTTCGGCCAGTCCAGGCGCCACGCTCCCGTCCGGGGGGCCGATGTCAGATACGACCTGGAGATTTCCCTGGAGGAAGCCGCCTTGGGGGCGGAGAAGGAAATTGAAATTCACCGGATGGAGAGGTGCGACAGATGTCAGGGCACAGGAGCAAAACCCGGGACCAGGCCGAGGACCTGTCCGGCGTGCGGAGGTAGCGGCCAGGTTAAAAATGTGCAGAATACCGCTTTTGGAAGGTTTGTAAATATAACTACATGCTCCAGGTGCAGAGGACAGGGGGTCATTATTGAAGAGCCGTGCCCTCAGTGTCATGGCAACGGCCAGGTAAGGGTCGGCAGGAAGATAAAGGTCAAAATTCCGGCCGGCGTGGATACAGGTTCCAGGCTCAGGATGAGCGGCGAAGGCGAACCCGGGGAGCGGGGAGGGCCGCCGGGAGATCTTTACGTAATCATTCGAGTAAAACCCCACAAACTTTTTACACGCCAGGGGGACGATTTGATATACGAGGCGCCCATTTCGTTTGTACAGGCGGCTCTGGGCGATGAAATTGAGGTGCCTACTCTTGAAGAAAAGGTCAAGCTAAAAATCCCGGAGGGGACACAACCGGGCACCATGTTCCGTATTAAAGGAAAAGGAATACCGCATTTGAGAGGTTACGGTCGTGGGGACCTGCACGTGAGGGTTAATGTTGTGATACCAAAGAAATTGAACGAAAAACAGAAAGAAATCCTTAGAAAATTTGCCGAGGTAAGCGGTGAAGAGTTGAAGCAGCAGCCGCGGGGGTTTTTTGACAAAATGAAAGACGCCTTTGGGGTGTAACCGGGAGGAGAAAATGAACTGGGTCGAAATTAAAGTGAAAACTTCTACCGAGGCTGTCGAAGCGGTGGCAAACATATTTTATGAAGCGGGTGTAGCCGGGGTGGTCATAGAAGACCCGAGGGATTACCTGCGCCCCCAGGACGAAAATGACTGGGATTATGTGGAAATCCCTGAGGGCCTAGATTTCGAAGAAGCCATAATAACCGGCTACCTGGTGGTAGACAGCAGCCTGGCAGAGAGAGCCCAGGAGATTCAGAGAAGGATAAGGCAGCTGCCCGATTACGGTCTCGACATAGGAAAGGGCGAAATAAAATGTACTACCGTTTCGGAATCCGACTGGGCCAACGCCTGGAAAAAATACTACAAACCAACCCATATAGGCAAAAAACTGGTAATAAAACCTTCCTGGGAAATCTATGAGCCAAAGGCGCAGGAAGTGGTGGTGGAACTGGACCCAGGTATGGCTTTCGGTACAGGTACCCACGAAACCACCATGCTATGCCTGGAACTTCTTGAAAAATATATCAGGAATCAATGTACGGTGATTGACGTGGGCTGCGGCTCCGGGATTCTTTCCATTGCGGCAGGTAAGCTGGGGGCGAGCCGGGTAATAGCCATCGACAGAGACGAGATGGCGGTAAAGGTGGCCCGGGAGAATGTGGACAGAAATAATTTGAATGCCATAGTTCGGGTGGTAAAGGGCGACAAATTGAAAGGCGTAAATACCAAAGCCGACATCATCGTGGCCAACATCATTGCGGATGTGGTGATAGAATTGAGCCGGAGCGTTCCTCTACATCTCAAGGAAGGTGGCATTTTTTTAGCTTCGGGTATAATAAAAGACAGGAAGCTTTCCGTTATTGAGGCCCTGGAAAAAAACGGCTTCGATCTGGTCGAAGAGGCGGAAAAAGGCGAATGGGTTGCGCTGGCTTCAATGCAGGCCCCCATCGGGAATTGATGGGGGTGAATTTTATGCCCAGGTTCTTTATTTCCCATGAGCCCGAATTATATGAAACGGTGATAATATCCGGAGATGACGCCCGCCATATTGTCAGGGTCCTGAGATTAAAGGAGGGGGACAGCCTCAAACTCTCCGACGGAAAAAATACAGAAATCATCGTCATAATGGAAGATGTGGATTATAAAAATCTAAAAATAAAAGCGAGAGTAATTGAGAAAAATAAGATGGAAGGCGTGAGCCCCGCCGTAACCCTATTTCAGGGGGTGCCGAAGGGAGACAGGTTTGATCTGATTGTTCAAAAGAACACCGAAATCGGTGTTTCCAGGTTTGTACCTGTCATCACTCAAAGGACCGTGGTGGAGCTGTCCGGAGAAAAACCCGCCAGGCGCCGAGAGCGATGGCAGAGAATCGCCAGAGAGGCGGCCAAGCAATGCATGCGCCTGGATATACCAGAAGTGAGCACGCCTGTGGATTTTGAAAAAAGCCTGGAAGAGATAAAATTCCACCAACTGGCCGTAGTGCCGTGGGAAGAAGAAAAATCCGCCTCCTTGAGGGAACTGTTGCAGAGTCTCGGCAAAAAAAACATATCCAAAATCGCCGTATACATCGGCCCCGAGGGAGGATTCTCTAAAGAAGAGGTTGAAAAGGCGAAAAAGGCCGGGGCTTTTACGGTGAGCCTGGGCCCGAGGATTTTGAGGACCGAGACTGCTGGCATTGTGGTATGCAGCATTTTAATGTATGCCCTTGGCGATTTGGGAGGTCTGAAATGCCGAAAGTAGCTTTTTACACCCTGGGATGTAAGGTAAATCAATACGAATCCGACGCCATGGCCGAGCTTTTTTCAAGGCGCGGCTATGAAATCGTCGATTTTGATTCTGAGGCCGATGTATATATAATAAATACCTGTGATGTGACAAACGAGAGCGCAAGGAAATCGAGACAGATCATAAGAAAAGCATCACGAAAAAACCCCCGCGCGAAAGTTGCGGTGGTGGGCTGTTACGCCCAGCTGGAACCCGATGAAATATCCCGAATACCCGGGGTGGACGTTATTGTGGGCACCAGGGACCGCCACCGAATCGTGGACCTGGTGGAGGAATCCATCAAAAAGGGCGAACGGGTCGTAGCGGTAAAAGACATCATGAATGAGCGGTCTTTTGAAGAGATTGCCTTTAAGGGCTTCAGACACAGAACCAGGGCGTTTCTCAAAATCCAGGAAGGTTGCAATATGTTCTGTTCCTATTGCATTATACCCTACGCCCGGGGCCCCGTCCGGAGCAGGCCGCTGGAAAGCATTATTGAAGAGGCCCGGAACCTTGCAAGAGAAGGTTTCAAGGAAGTGGTGTTGACCGGCATCCATCTCGGGCTTTACGGTCAGGATATGAAAGGCCGGGGCGCGCATCTCTTTGATGTGATTTCTGAAATTTCCAGAATCCATGAAATTAAAAGAATAAGACTGAGTTCCATAGAGGCCGTCGAGCTGACCGATGATTTTGTTACAGGGCTTTCTCGGATAGAAAGCTTTTGTCATCACTTTCATGTCCCCCTGCAAAGCGGCAGCGACGAAGTGCTCAAACGCATGAACAGGCGTTATACCGTCGGGCAGTTCAAAGAAAGGGTGGAATTTATCCGGCAGGTGATGCCGGACGTTTCTATAACCACCGATGTGATAGTGGGTTTTCCCGGGGAGACCGAAGAGGATTTTGCAAGGACCGTCGATTTTATAAGAGAAGTTGAGTTTTCAAGGCTTCACGTATTCCCCTTTTCCCCGCGAGAAGGGACGCCGGCGGCGCGGATGCCCCACCAGGTGACAAAAAGCGTAAAGGAGAAAAGAAGCCGCAAACTCACAGATTTGAGCCGGGAGCTTGAAAGAAAATTTCGGGAGCGTTTCCTGGGCAGGGTTATGGAAGTATTGTTTGAAGAAAAGGTCGAAGGTGATATTTATGAAGGCCTGACCGGAAATTACATCAGGGTTCTGGCGCCGTCTTCTCAAAACCTGCACAACAAATTGCTGGATGTGATTTTAAGAGAAAACCGGGAAGACTGCGTTTACGGTGATATTTTGGAAAAAAATTTACGCGAAGCAGGAAATTGAGGAAGCAATGTGGAATTTATATCTTGTTTGAAATTGATAAGAAGGAGGTGGAAGACGTGGACTGCATATTCTGCAAGATTGCCGGTCATGAAATACCGGCCGGTGTAGTTTACGAAGATGACGATGTGATAGCCTTTAAAGACATTAACCCCCAGGCGCCCATCCATCTCCTGATCGTCCCAAAAAAGCATGTGGCATCCATAATGGAAATCAATGCTGGCAATGAAGATGTTATAAGTAAAATTGTGAAAGCGGCACAAAACCTGGCCCGGCAAAATAATATAGATAGTAAGGGTTTCAGGCTGGTGGTCAATACCGGGAACGACGGAGGGCAGACCGTGAATCACCTGCATTTTCACCTCCTGGGCGGCAGGTTCATGACATGGCCTCCAGGTTGATGTTGACGCGGGAAGGGTTTAGCTTTATAATTAATTATATTTATCAGTTAACAGATAAGCGGTGCAGTAGAAAGAGCAGCGGAGGGAGGGAGTAAGTGATGGCGGAAATAAGAGTGGGGGAAAACGAAACGCTCGACAGCGCACTAAGAAGATTCAAGCGTCAGTGCCAGAGAGCCGGAGTTCTTTCGGAAGTCAGAAAAAGAGAACACTATGAAAAGCCAAGTGTGCGCAGGAAGAAAAAGTCTGAAGCAGCCCGACGGAGAAAATATCGTTGATGCCGAGGAGAGATTGATGTGTCTCTGAAAGATGTGTTAAACCGGGATATGAAAATAGCGCTCAAAGAAGGTCAGAAGGAAAGGCTTTCGGTGATCCGAATGGCCAAATCCGCTATTTTGTACGCCGAAAAAGAGAGAATGCATGAATTGGATGACGGAGAAATCATAGAAGTCTTGTCCAGAGAAGTAAAAAAGCGCAAGGATGATATGGCCGAATACGAACGGCTTGGGAAAAAAGACGTCGCTGAAAGTTTGGCTCGAGAGATTGACATTTTGTTGAGTTACCTCCCTCAGCAATTAACCGATGACGAAGTGGAAGAGATTGTTCGTCAGACCATTTTTGAAATCGGCGCGAACAGTTTAAAGGATATGGGCAAGGTCATGAACGCCGTCATGCCAAAGGTTAAAGGCAGAGCTGATGGCAGGGTGGTAAATACAATCGTTAAAAAGCTGCTTCAATAAAAACAAAAGAGCTTGGTGTCTTTTTGATGCCAAGCTTTATTATTAGGTGGGGACAAGGGTATGAAACCGAAAAGCATTTTTTTCCTGGCAGTGTTATTTTTTCTCATCGCCGGTGTTTATGTACCGGCCGTGGAAAATCAAAGCGATGCCGTGTATGTGATCCCCGTTAAAGGCGTGATAGACAGAGGCCTTGCAAAATTCGTCGAAAGGGGGATAGTGGAAGCACGAAGGGCAGAGGCCAGAGCCGTCATCTTTGAGATCGACACACCGGGAGGTGAAATTTACTCAGCCCGGCAAATAAGCGACGCCATATTGAATTCTCAGCTTCGCACCGTAAGCTTCATTAACGATGAAGCCACTTCCGCGGGGGTACTGGTGGCCATTTCGGCGAAAACCGTCGTCGTCGCCCCCGGGGCCACCATTGGCGCCGCGGAACCCAGGCCAAAGGAAGAAAAATATGTTTCGTACTGGACATCCATATTAAGAAATGTGGCGGAAAGAAATGGAAGAAACGGGGAAATAGTGGCCGCCATGGCCGATTCCGATACAGTTATAGAAGGCCTGAAGGAAAAAGGCAAGATACTTTCTCTAACCGCCCGTCAGGCGCTGGAATGGGGCCTCGCCGATAAAATGGCGCGGGACAGGGCCGAACTGCTCGCTTTGGAGGAGTTAAGGGGTGCCAGGGTTATTGAACCGAAGCCCACCCTGGCGGAAACGATAGCCCAGCTGGCCACCAACCCTTTCGTTTCCCCCGTGCTTCTCACCGTGGGCATCGTCGGCGCCGTCACGGAAGTTTTAACCCCGGGCTTTGGATTCCCCGGAGTCATAGGGCTCATCGCCTTCAGCCTGTTTTTCGGCGGGAACCTGCTGGCCGGAGCCGCGCAATACTGGGTCCCGGGTCTCTTCGTGCTGGGGATACTGCTGCTGGCAATCGAGACGTTTGTGCCGGGGTTCGGGGTTTTTGGGCTGGCGGGGATTATTTGTATAGCCGGCAGCATTATCATTGCTTTTCCCGATCCAGGGCAGGCGCTCGTTTCCCTTATTATTGCCGTCATAGCCAGCGGCTTTATTATGTATTTCGTGGCCAGATACCTCGTTAAAACGCCGGCCTTCGACAGACTCATTCTTGGTACGAAGCAGGATAAAAGCCAGGGGTATGTGGCGTCTCATGAAGATCTTTCGATATACCAGGGGAAAAAAGGTACTGCGCTCACACCGCTTCGCCCGGCTGGGGCTGTGGACTTTGACGGCAGGAGGCTGGATGTGGTAACAGAAGGTGAGTTTATCCCCGCGGGTTCCCCTGTGGTCGCCGTTAAGGTGGAGGGGAGCAAAATTACTGTAAGGTTACTTGGAAAGGAGAATAAATGATGGGAGCGTTGGTTGGATTATTGCTGATTTTGGTACTCATATTTATTGCCCTGGCGGTTATTTTGAGTTTTGTGCCACTGGGCCTGTGGATTTCGGCCCTGGCCGCCGGAGTAAGGATAGGTATTTTTAATTTAATCGGCATGAGGCTCAGAAGGGTGCCGCCAGCTAAAATTGTTAACCCCCTTATAAAGGCGGTAAAAGCCGGGCTGGATGTGGGGGTAAATAAGCTGGAAGCTCATTTCCTGGCGGGCGGCAATGTTGACAGGGTGGTCAACGCCCTTATTGCCGCCCAGAGGGCGGAAATTCCCCTCACCTTTGAAAGGGCGGCGGCCATAGACCTTGCCGGGCGGAATGTGCTCGAAGCCGTCCAGATGAGCGTAAACCCGAAAGTGATAGAAACTCCGGTGGTGGCTGCGGTGGCCAAAGACGGCATAGAGGTAAAAGCCAAGGCCAGGGTAACGGTGAGGGCCAATATCGACAGGCTGGTAGGTGGAGCCGGCGAAGAGACCATCATTGCCAGGGTCGGCGAGGGTATTGTGACAACGGTGGGATCCGCCGAAAGCCACAAAGCCGTGCTGGAAAACCCCGATTCCATCTCCCGCACTGTGCTCAACAAAGGCCTGGATTCCGGCACCGCATTTGAAATTCTTTCCATTGACATAGCCGATGTGGATGTGGGAAGAAATATCGGCGCCCA
This sequence comes from Thermorhabdus hydrogeniformans, assembly GCF_049310025.1. NCBI lineage: Bacteria > Bacillati > Bacillota > Clostridia > Thermosediminibacterales > Tepidanaerobacteraceae > Thermorhabdus > Thermorhabdus hydrogeniformans. The sequence goes on from NZ_JBJYKD010000003.1 coordinate 30,413, forward strand.
GCTGCAGATGGACCAGGCCGAAGCCGACAAGCGTATCGCCCAGGCGAAGGCCGAGGAGAGAAGGGCCATGGCGGTGGCCAAGGAACAAGAAATGAAAGCCATGGTCCAGGAGATGAGGGCGAAGGTGGTGGAGGCGGAGGCCGAAGTGCCCAAGGCCATGGCCGAGGCCCTTAGGCAGGGCAAGCTGGGAGTGATGGACTACTACAACATGAAAAACATCATGGCTGATACTCAGATGAGGGACGCAATTTCAAGACTCGGCTCCAAGGATGAGCCCGGTCAGCAAGAAAAGAGCAGGTGACTGACATGAATTTTGACACCCTCCTTATGCTGTTTATTTTATTCATCCTGGGGCCCGTAGCGAAAGGTTTACTGGAGGCCCGTAAATCCCGAAGACAGTGGGAAGAAAGAAAAAGGCAGGTGCCGGATCTGACTGAACCGCCGGCTTTTAAAGGGATGGAACATGCACCCCGGCCGCTGAAATCCGAATTTCGCAAGAGCCGTGCGGGCAATGCCGGCAGGCCGGAAAACTTCACCTCTGACGGCATGCCCGCGCCTGCCGGAATAATTGAAAAGTCCCCGGAAGACATGCCGCCGGACGTCGCTCTGCAGGAGCAGGGGGTTTATGGAGAGGGGGGAGCTTTTGGGCTGAAGGACGGCGAAATTTTGCGGAAAGAAACCTTTACGCCGGAGTGTTTTTTAAAAAAGGAGAATTTGCTTTTGGGTTTTGCTTTAATGGAGATCCTTGGGCCTCCCAGAGCCGTATCAATGGCAAGGTCTTTAGGGGAAAAAAATTAAGCCCGCTCTGTCGGGCTTTTTTATTTTGTAATTAAAAGGTTTTGGGTGGAATAAATTTTTTAGAGAGATATTTTTAATTGCTTGTAGAAGGTGTTTATTATGGGTGACAACTTAAAGCGCAGGATTTCGGACGCCCTGGATCTGCCTAAAGATATAGTCCTGGACCTTCCCCGGATTGTGGTGACCGGCCGAATTGCCGTTTTTATAGAAAACCACAGGGGGATAGTGGAATACAATTCGGAGAACGTGCGTATCAATACCGCTGTAGGTGTGCTGGGTGTAAAGGGCGATGACCTGATTATAAAGTCCATAGTGGCGGACGAAATCACCGTGGAGGGGCGGTTAAAGGCCATAGAATTTGAGGATTGACGGAGGGAACAGGGGTGCTGCTAATTAGACTCTGGAATTATCTTCAGGGATATGTTATTATAAAAATAACGGGAGAATACGGCGAACGGCTTCTGAACCAGGCGGCTTTAAAAGGCCTTTACCTCTGGGATGTCAGGAGAGAGGGAAGGGAAGCCTTGACGGCCAAAATAAGCGTAAAGGGCTTTTTCTCCCTTTACCCTCTGGCGAGAAAAACCCGTTGCCGAATTTTTATTTTGCGGCGGGTCGGCCTTTTCTTTTTGACGTATAGATTGAAAAAGAGAAAAATGCTCTTGGCGGGTGCGATACTGTTCGTGGCGGCGGTTTATCTCCTGTCGTGCTTCGTCTGGAGTGTGGAAATAGATACGAGCGATGACGAGCTCAAAGGGGCCGTAAAAAAAGACCTGGAACGGTGGGGCTTGAAGGAAGGCGTTTTTAAATACACTATCGATAGAAAGAACTATACAGACATGATTCTCGCCAAATACAGAGAAGTGGCATGGGCACAGATACATGTCAGGGGTTCCAGGGTTGTTGTAGAACTGGTAAGAAAAGAACTCCCCCCGGAACTTGAAGAAAATATTCCTTGTGATATAATAGCTTCAAAAGACGGCATAATTGAAGAGATAATTGCGCTGAGAGGTGAACCCCTTGTAAAGCCTGGGGATACGGTGAGTGCGGGAGATGTCTTGATTACCGGAAGAGTGGCCATTAACCCCGGGCAGGTCCGGGGGGAGGAGGACGGTGAGACAGGCACCCTGCTGGTTCATGCCAGGGGCATTGTAAAGGCCAGGGTGTGGTACCAGAAGGTTGTAAGAATCCCCCTGGTGAAGATAGAAAATAAGTATACCGGCAATGTAAAAAAAGCTTTCAAGCTTCAGATAGGAGAGCGCGTATTGAGTTTTCAATGGGGAGATGTGGGATTTTCCCTGTACGAATCCGAGATTTCGGGCCAAAGGCTTCTGCTTCCGAGATTTCTCGGGGATGTGAGGCTTATTACCGTCATTTACAGGGAAGTGGAAAAGAAAAAAGAATTTCTGGGAGTGGAGGGTGCGGTAGAGGAAGCCGAAAGAGAGCTCTTAAAACAGCTCGGCACCCTTCCGGATGGCGTTAATGTTACACAAAAAAAGATGGACTTCACAGTAGATGCCGATAAAAAAGCCGTTATAGGCTCTATGACATTAGAAGTGATTGAAGACATAGGCAAAGAAAGACAAATCAATTGACAGGGAGGAAAAAAATTGGGAGAGAACCTGGCAGAGGCAAAAGTGACTGTTGATAACATCAACAGCCTTGCCTTTTTGTTTGGAAACCGGGATGAAAACGTAAGGTTTATAGAGGAAGAATTCAATGTCAGAGTTCTGACCCGCGGCGGCGATATTACCATACTGGGTGACAGAGAAAATGTGGAATCGGTGAGAAGGCTTTTCAACCGGTTGATAGAGGTTTTAAAAGGAGGAAATCAATTGACCTCGTCGGAAGTAAAGTACTTTGTGCGGCTGACAAAAGACGGGCAGGAAGAAAAGATCACCGATTTATATGATGATGTTATATGCTTTACTCACAGGGGCAAACCCATAAAACCCAAAACCATCGGGCAGAAACTATATATCCAGGCCATAAAGCAAAACGACATCGTATTCGGTATCGGCCCCGCCGGGACGGGTAAGACTTACCTTGCTATGGCCATGGCGGTGACGGCTTTTAAGGAAAAGGAGGTCAGCCGCATAATACTCACAAGGCCTGCGGTGGAGGCCGGAGAAAAGCTTGGCTTTTTGCCCGGTGACCTGCAGGATAAGGTGGATCCGTATCTTCGGCCGTTATACGACGCTCTTTACGACATTCTGGGCATAGAGTCCTTCCAGCGCTTCATGGAAAGGGGCCTGATAGAAGTGGCGCCTCTGGCCTATATGAGGGGCAGAACTCTGGACGATTCCTTTATTATCCTTGATGAAGCCCAGAACACCACTTCCGAACAGATGAAGATGTTCCTGACACGGCTGGGTTTTGGGTCGAAAGCGGTTGTAACGGGAGACCTTACCCAGATAGACCTTCCCAAAGGGGTTTATTCCGGGCTGGAAGAGGTCAGGGAAATATTGAGGGAAGTGAAGGGAGTAAAGTTTATTTATCTGAATGACAGAGACGTGGTGCGCCATGAAGTGGTTCAGAGGATAATAAAAGCCTATGAGAAATTTGAAGAGAGTCGCTCTTCAAAATAGGGAGTGGTTCTGTGGCTCTAAACAGAAGCTTCCAGCTGCAAAAATTCAAATTGCTGCACAACAGCACGGTCCAGAGGGTGGCTCTGGGGCTTTTTTTCTTTTTTGCGCTGACGATCCTGATTTTTGCAAGTTCTATTCCACAAAAATACAACATAAAAGTGGGAGATGTGGCACAGGAGAACATTGTGGCGAGAAAAGACGCCATAAACACTATAGCCACCCGGAAGCTGCAGCAGGCAGCAGCCGACGCCGTGCCCAAAAAATATACCCTTGACCATAATATAACGCTGGAAGTAAAAAGCGATATAACCCACATCTTTCAAACCATCAGAGAAGTGCGGTCGAGAGATTACCTTGACGATAGGGAAAAGGTGGAAACCTTAAAGAAACTGATATCAAAGGATCTGTCCGAAGAGACCTATCTTTCCGCCATAAAGATGGATGATACGGGCCTTAGGGAATTGGAAACCATTACAAAAGCCGTTATGGAAAAAATTATGGAAGACGGGGTCAAAGAAGACGCCATAGACAGGGCGAAAACCTATATAATCGAAGAATTTAAAAGCATAAAGATTCCGCAGGAAATGAAAAACATCGGGGAGGATATTGCCTTTTCGGTTATTAGATATAATATGGTTTACGACCGTGAAGCCACCGAACGGCAGCAGCAGGAAGCCATGAATGCGGTGGAACCCGTCAAAATAACCAAAAATCAAATATTGATAGAAAAAGGGACCACCATCACCAGTGAGCACATGGAGCTGTTAAAAGAACTGGGGCTGCTGGCCCAAGACAGGGTGTCCAATTTTAGTTTTATGCTTGGGACCATGCTCCTGGTTGGAATCCTGGAGGGGATTCTCTTTTTTTCAATATATTTTTACCACAGGAAACTGGCCTTCAATAATATGTACCTGTCCCTGATGGCTTTGATCATCCTGGCAACACTTGTCATTTCTCTTGGTGTAAAAACCATCTCAAATTACATGATCCCGCTGGCCGCCGGCAGCATGCTGATTTCCATTTTGATAAGCCCTTCCGTGGCTTTAATTTCAAGTTTTGTAATGGACATTGTTATCGGGGTCATGCTCGGCAACGACTTCACCCATTCCCTGGTGGCCTTTTTAGGAGCCGTAACGGGTGTGTTTTGCACCGTTAAAGTCGCCCAGAGATCCGACCTGACCAAAGCCGGCGGAATAATAAGCGCCGTTAATTTCGTGCTGATATTCGCACTGGGGCTTTTGAACAACAATTCGCTTTGGGATACAATGAGGCAGATTCCATGGGGTATAATCAACGGGATTTTGTCCTCTGTACTGGCCATCGGTACACTGCCCTTTTTGGAAAGCGTTTTTGGAATTACCACCTCCATAAAATTATTGGAGCTTTCGAATCCGAACCAGCCCCTTTTAAGGAAGCTCATGATCGACGCTCCGGGCACCTATCATCACTCCATAATCGTCGGCAATCTGGCGCAGGCCGCCGCCGAAGCGGTGGGCGCCGATCCTTTGCTAGCCCGGGTGGGCGCCAATTACCATGATATAGGAAAGCTGAAACGGCCTTACTTTTTCATAGAAAACCAGCTGACTGCAGACAACCCCCATGACAAATTAAATCCATCATTGAGTTCCCTTATAATTACTTCCCACGTAAAAGACGGGGTGGAGATTGCCAGGGAGTACCGCCTGCCTTTGAGCATACAGGATTTCATAGCCCAGCACCACGGGACAACCCTGTTATCGTATTTTTATAAAAAGGCCGGTGAAAATTCCGGCGAAAACAGGCTCGACGAGGACGGCTTCAGGTATGACGGGCCCAAACCCCAGACCAGGGAGGTGGCCATCGTCATGCTGGCCGATTCCGTAGAGGCGGCGGTCAGGTCCATGTCAAGGCCGACGCCCGGCAAGATCGATGGCCTCATACGCCAGATCATTAAAGACAAGCTGGCAGACGGCCAGCTGGATGAAAGCGATTTGACTCTGAAGGACCTGGACCGGATAGCAGCAGCCTTTTCCAGGGTGCTGACGGGAATATTTCATACCCGCATTGAATACCCGGACAAGTTAAAAGAACTGGAAAGAAGGGGAACAAAAGATGCCTGACATACTCATAAGCAATTTGCAGGATAAAATCGATGTGGGCGGGAGCACGGAAAAGCTCCTCAGGGAGGTTGTGGCATTTGCGCTTGCCGGGGAAAACGCTCCCGAAGACGTCGAAGTGAGTCTCGCTCTTGTGGATGATGAGTATATACAACAACTGAATAAAACTTACCGGTCAAAGGATGCCCCGACGGATGTGCTTTCCTTTGCCATGGGAGAAAAAGTTGCGGGAGAAGAATTTGACGGGGTACCGGAAGCGGAGAGGCTTCTGGGCGATATTGTCATTTCCGTGGAGCGGGCCAAAAGGCAGGCGGAGGAATTTGGCCATTCTTTCGAAAGGGAGTTGGCCTATCTAGCGGTGCACGGAACCCTTCACCTTTTGGGGTACGACCATGAAATCGAAGAAGAAAAACGAATCATGAGGCAGAAGGAAGAACAGATTTTAAAGGCTTTTGACCTTACAAGAGGAGAATTTTAAAATGGGCGGGTTTGATTCATGGCGGCGGGGTGAAAGAGTGTATAAAAAGCTAAGAAATTATTTTTTAACGGGCATAATCGTGCTGCTACCCATCACAGCCACCCTGTACATACTGTACTGGCTTTTTAAATTCGTCGACGGGTTCCTGGGCGGATTTTTCAAGGCATTTTTCGGAGTTTCGGTTCCGGGGTCCGGCGTGCTCTTTACACTGGTGATTATTTTAGTTTCCGGATTTTTGGCCACCAATTTCCTGGGGAAAAAAATGATAGGCTTTGCAGAGACGATAGTCTCTAAAATTCCCCTGGTTAACACCATATACACCACCATAAAGCAGATCGTAGACGCCTTTTTATATGCCAATAAGATGGCTTTTACAAAAGTGGTGATGGTGGAATATCCAAGGAAGGACTGCTATGCCCTGGGTTTTGTCACCGGGGAGTTTATTGTGAAGGACAGAAGGCTTTTATCGGTTTTTGTCCCAACTACTCCCAATCCAACATCGGGAATACTTCTCATATTCCCCGAGGAGGATGTAAACTTTTTATCCATTTCTGCCGAAGAGGGGATAAAGCTTATTATATCGGGAGGACTGGTAGGCGATAAAAAAATCAACATTGTCGGGGAAGAGGGGGAGAATGATGCGGAATAACCGCTGGATTTTACTGATATTGACGGCTTTGATGCTGATTATGCCTGCCGGTTGCGGCAAAAAGGAAAGCGGTGTTCAAACCGGGGACGAAAAATTAGATGGCAGCGCTCCGGCAGGTGTCAACGAAAAACAGCGGGAAACCGGTGAGCCGCCGGCGTCCATGGTAAAAAACCCCCTGACCGGCCTTGACATGGATGCGGAATTCGAGAATCGAAGGCCCATGGCGGTTATGGTGGAAAACGAGGCCGGTGCAAGACCCCAGTCGGGATTGGATAAAGCCGACGTTGTCTACGAAATCCTGGCCGAAGGAGGCATTACCAGATTTCTGGCCATTTATTTGGGTAAGCAGTGCGAGGAGATAGGGCCGGTCCGCAGCGCCAGACCGTATTTTGTCGATTATGCCACGGAATACGACGGGATTTACGTACACTACGGCGCAAGCCCTCAGGCGTATGCGGATTTGAAGAAGTTGAACGTAGATGCCATAGACGGCATTTACGATGGGGTTACATTCTGGAGGGATAAATCGAGGAGCAAGCCCCATAACGCATATACAAGCACCGAAAGGATATTGAAGACATCCGAAAAACGCGGTTTTTTAAAAACGACAAGGCTTAAGGTGTGGAACTTTACCGATGAAAGCACGCCGTCGAATGGGCAAGAATTGAGAAGTTTTAATCTAAAATACTTTAACAATTATTACGTCGGCTATGCATACGATCCATCGCGAAAGGTTTATAAGCGTTTTATAAACGGGAAGCCCCATACCGACAGGAGGACAGGCGAAACTCTTTTAGTCAAGAATATCATAGTGCAGTTTGCGGATAGCAAAGTGATCGACGAAGTGGGGCGGATGGATATAAAGACAACGGGTTCAGGCAAGGGATACTATATAAGCGAGGGGTTTTTTACAGAGATACGCTGGCAAAAGGGAAGTAGGGTCGGAAGGACAAAGTACACCCTGGCCGACGGGACGGAGCTCAGAATAAATCCAGGCAATACGTGGATTCAGGTAATGCCCCAGTGGGGGAAATTTGAAATAGAAAAAGAGCGGTGAGCTAAATGGGATTGTACAGGACTGAAGCCATAGTTTTGGGATACAGAGATCTGGGAGAAGCGGACAAAATACTGACCCTCCTATCGCCCCAGCGGGGCAAAATACACGCCGTAGCCAGGGGCGTTCGCCGGCCGAGGAACAGACTGGTGGGGGGGACGCAGCTTTTTTCTTACAGCAGCTTTCTGCTCATGGAAGGGAGGAATCTGGACATCGTAAGCCAGTGTGAGATTAAAGAGTCTTTTTACAGAATTCGAGGAAATTTAGACCTCATGGCTTACGGGCTGTATTTCGCCGAACTGCTCAGGGCTTCCACCCCGCTGGAGGATAAAAACCAGGAACTTTTCAGGTTTTTTTTAAAGACGCTGTACGTCATGCAGGAGTGGGAAGACCTGGAACTGTTCAGCCGCATTTTTGAGATAAAGTTAATGGCCATTCAGGGATTTGCACCGGAAATACAAAGGTGTGTAAGCTGCGGGGGCGCGCCCTCGGGTGTGGTGCGATTCAGTCCTCAACTCGGGGGTATTCTCTGCCGGAAATGCCTTAAAAAAGACGAAAAAGCCCTTTTCCTGGCGCCGGCCGCCCTGGAAGCCATGAAAAAAATGTTAAAAGAGACCTATGAAAGTTTAATAACTTCAAATGTTGAAGAAGACGTCAAGAAGCAACTGAAAAGCGCCATGCGTCCTTTTGTGCTGCATCATCTGGATCGCAAGCTCAAAACAATTCAGTTTATAGACGATATTAACAACCTTAAAGCCGGCGATCAAAGCACTGTTTAAGAAAAATTGCGGGGTGAACTGAAATGGAAGTTATATGGGAAGCCTTTAAAGGGAAAAATAAATATATCGCTTTTGCGTTGACGTTATTTATTCTGGGTGCCTTATCGGGATATTTTGTTTTCTGGCATAATCCTCAATTTGTCCTTTCAAACCTGGAAAAATTGTTGGGGAATATTTTGAAAATAGGGAGGGCCATGACGAAATCGAGCAGAATATATGTAACGGGTTTGATATTTCAAAACAATATTAAAGCCCTGCTTTTAATAATGTTCGGCGGAGCGGCCTTTGGAACGGTGCCATTTTTTTACATTTTGTTAAACGGATTTGCGGTAGGTCTTGTTATGGCCATGAATTTTTACCACGGAAAGACTCTGGCGTTTTTCCTCGCGGCGACAGCGCCCCACGGAATACTCGAATTGCCCGCCATACTGGTGGGGGGCGCCTTTGGGCTTAAGACGGGTGTCGACCTTATTTTTCCCCGGAGTCAAAATCGACTGGCTTTGCTTAGGGAAAACCTTCAAAAAAGCGTATTCGCCCTGACCTTGCTGGTTCCCGTTCTCTTCGTGGCCGCCTTCATCGAAGCCGTAATCACCCCGCACATCGCAAAATTCTTTATATAGATTTTTTGTTAAATATTTGTAAAAAAAGAGGAACTTTTTTCATTGATGTAGTAATATTAAATATAACTGCCTATTGAAGGGAGTGAGGGCAAATAGAATTAACGCCGAGGCAGGCTTTGATTGTGGATATTGTAAAAAAACACGAGCCCATCACCAGTGAGCAGATAGCCGAAAAGCTTAATTTGACAAGGGCAGCCTTGAGGCCTGACCTATCAATACTGACCATGTCCGGTATCCTGGACGCGCGACCCAGGGTGGGGTATTTTTATGCTGGCAAAAATACGAGAAACATTGTGGCGGAAAAAATACAGAGCATAAAGGTGGATGAAATAAAAGCGGTGCCGGTGGTCATAAAAGAAGAAACTTCCGTATATGATGCAATAGTGACACTCTTTCTGGAAGATGTCGGAACTCTTTTTGTGGTCCAGGATGACGGTAATCTCGTCGGGCTGATTTCCCGAAAAGACCTGCTAAAAATAGCCATAGGCAATGCGGATATACATAAAATCCCGGTGGGGATAATTATGACCCGGATGCCCAATCTTGTGACGGTCATGCCTGAAGAAAGCGCCTATGATGCGGCTTGCAAAATAGTTGATCACCAGGTGGATGCGTTGCCGGTGGTAAAACCCGAAGAGGATCAGGGCAAAATAAGATATAAAGTGATAGGAAAAGTTACCAAAACAACGATTACCAAGCTTTTTGTGGAGCTTGGCAAAAATTAGAAAGGAGGGGAATAAGATAGAAGAAAAAAAGAACAACCCTGTGGTTTATGCGGTTTCCGACTCTATTGGGGAAACCGCGGAACTCGTAACCAGAGCCGCCATGATTCAATTCAATTCGGGCCATGTGGATATCAGGAGAGTACCCTACGTCACCGATAAGGAATATGCCAGAGAGGTCATTGAAGAGGCAAAGTATATTGAAAACTGCGCCATAGTGTGCACCATCGTTTTGCCGGAAGTCAGGCGCTATCTTGTGGACCTGGCGCATGAGAATAATATACCCATCGTGGATCTGATGGGGCCGATGATGGAAACCCTTTCTAAAATAACGGATTTTAAGCCCCGACTGGAACCCGGCCTTGTACATAGAATAGATGAAGATTACTTCAGGAAGATGGAAGCCATTGAATTTGCGGTAAAGTACGACGACGGAAAGGACCCGCGCGGCCTTGCCCGGGCCGATGTGGTGCTTATAGGAGTCTCGAGGACGTCCAAAACCCCCCTGGCGCTGTATTTGGCTCACAAGCGGTTGAAGGTTGCCAATCTGCCGCTGGTGCCCGAAGTTGCTCCCCCGGAGGAATTGTTTCAACTTCCGCCCAGGACCGTCATAGGCCTTACCATAAGCCCTGAAAAGTTAAACGAAATCCGGCAGGAGAGGTTAAAAGCACTCGGATTAAGCTCAGATGCAAGTTACGCCAGCCTTGATAGAATTATGAAAGAGATAGAATACGCCGAAGGCATAATGAAAAAAATCGGCTGCCCAAGGATTGACGTTTCAAATAAGGCGGTGGAAGAGATAGCCACCAGAGTATTGGAAATAATAAGGAAAGGAGAAGATTGACATGGCTAAAAAATACGTCTACAGTTTCAAAGAAGGAAGAGCAGAAATGAAAAGCCTTCTCGGCGGTAAGGGAGCAAACCTGGCCGAGATGGTGCACATCGGGTTGCCGGTGCCCATGGGATTTACGGTTACCACCGAAGCTTGCCTGCGCTATTACGAAGAGGGTGAGAAAATCTCCGACGAAATACTGGCTCAGATCTTTGAGGCATTGGAAAATCTGGAAAAGGACATGGGCAAAAAGCTCGGCGACCCCCGGGACCCCTTGCTGGTGTCGGTCAGATCCGGGGCGGTTATCTCGATGCCCGGCATGATGGATACCATTTTAAATTTGGGTCTCAACGACCAGAGCGTGCAGGGGCTTGCCGGAGTTACCGGAAACGAGCGTTTTGCCTATGACAGCTACCGCCGTTTTATCCAGATGTTTGGAAATGTGGTGCTCGGCATTGAACATGACAAGTTCGAAGCCATCATAGATTCCGTTAAACAGAAGAAAAATGTTACCCTTGACACAGAACTGGAGGCTTCCGACTGGAAGGAAGTCATCAGGTCTTATAAAGAGATGATAAAGGAAGAAATAGACAGAGATTTCCCGCAGGATCCGAAGGAGCAGCTGTTGATGGCTGTCGAAGCCGTTTTTAAATCCTGGAACAACCAGAGGGCCAAAGTATACAGGAGGATAAATAAGATTCCGGACACACTGGGAACCGCCGTCAATGTTCAGACCATGGTCTTCGGCAACAAGGGAGACGATTCCGGGACGGGCGTGGCTTTTACGAGAAATCCATCCACCGGCGAGAAAAAGGTCTACGGCGAGTTCCTCTTGAACGCGCAGGGTGAGGATGTGGTGGCCGGCATAAGGACGCCGAAGAACATTTCCGAACTTGAAAGCGTCATGCCGGAAGTGTATGAGCAATTTACCAACGTATGCAAGCTTCTGGAAAATCATTACAGGGACATGCAGGATATAGAATTCACCGTTGAAAACGGAAGGCTTTATATGCTCCAGACCCGTAGCGGCAAGCGGACCGCCCAGGCAGCCGTTAAAATCGCGGTGGACATGGTGAAGGAAGGCCTCATAAGCAAGGAAGAGGCACTGCTGCGGGTCTCGCCGGACCAGGTGGTGTCGCTCCTTCACAGGAGAATAGACCCCGATGCCAAAGTGGAGATTATAGCCAAGGGCTTGCCCGCGTCCCCCGGAGCAGGTTCGGGCCATGTGGTCTTTGACCCCGATGAGGCAGAAGCCCTTGGGTCCCAGGGCCAGAAGGTCATCCTGGTGAGGACCGAGACGACGCCCGATGACATTCACGGCATAGTTATGGCCCAGGGAGTGCTAACCAGCCGGGGTGGAATGACAAGCCACGCAGCGGTGGTGGCGCGCGGCATGGGCAAGCCATGCGTATGCGGATGCGACGCTATAAGAATCGATCCGGAAAAAGAAGAATTTACGGTGGGGAATCTGGTCGTCAAAAAAGGTGACGTAATAACCATTGACGGCGCCACCGGGCAGGTCATGCTGGGCGACGTGCCGATGATAGACCCGGTGTTATCCGAAGAATTTAAGGAGCTCTTAAAATGGGCCGACGAAGTGAGAAGGCTTTCCGTCAGGGCCAATGCGGATACACCGCTTGACGCCAAAGCGGCCAGGGAATTCGGCGCCGAGGGTATAGGTCTCTGCAGGACCGAGCACATGTTCATGGCTCAGGACCGGTTGCCGGTGGTCCAGGAGATGATTATGGCCGAAACCAAAGAAGAAAGAGAAAAGGCGCTGGCAAGGCTGCTGCCCTTCCAGCAGGAAGATTTTGAAGGCATACTGGAAGCCATGGAAGGTCTGCCCGTTACCATAAGGCTTCTGGACCCGCCTCTGCATGAATTTCTGCCCAACGCCGAGGAGCTTATCACCGAGATTGCGGAATTAAAGGCCGGTGGAAATACAAAAGAGCTTCAAAAGAAACAGGAAATGCTGAAAAAAGTCAGGGCTTTAAGCGAATTTAACCCGATGCTGGGATTGAGAGGATGCCGCCTGGGGCTCATGTATCCGGAGATATACGCCATGCAGGTGAGGGCCATATTTAAGGCCGCCTGTAAACTTGCAAAACGAGGCGTAAAAGTGGAACCTGAAGTGGAGATCCCGCTGGTGGGCCATGAAAATGAGCTCAAAGTAATGAGGGAACTGGTGGAGAAAACCGCCGCAGCCGTTATGGAGGAGGAAGGCATAAATGTTCCCTACAGGATCGGAACGATGATTGAAATCCCAAGAGCCTGCGTCACCGCCGACGAGATAGCAAAACATGCGGATTTCTTCTCCTTTGGGACCAACGACCTGACCCAGACCACTTTTGGTTTCAGCAGGGACGATGCGGAAGCGAAATTCCTGCCCCATTACATAAATGAAAAAATACTGACGGAGGATCCTTTCATCGTCCTTGACAGAAAAGGTGTTGGGGCCTTGATGAAGATGGCGGTAAAATCCGGCCGTGAAGTGAACCCGGATCTTCTTGTAGGTATTTGCGGCGAGCACGGGGGAGAGCCCAGCTCGGTAGAATTCTGCCACATGATCGGGTTAAACTACGTAAGCTGTTCTCCTTACAGAGTGCCCGTGGCAAGGCTCGCCGCCGCCCAGGCTCAACTGAAAGAAAAGATAAAGTAATTAGATAAAGAGGCGAATACCGCCTCTTTTTTAATTGTGGATGCATGCGGTTGAGAGCAGCGTGCACTCAAATTTTGGGCGCTCCTGATTTTTGGGGTGCGAAATATAAAAACTACAGAGGAGAGAGGAAAAATAAAAAAAGTATAGAATAAATATATGAAATTTAAACGGGGGATGGTCTTAAATGAATTTTAGAGAAAGAACCGAGGAATTGGAAAGGAAGAACCTTTCCCCGTATGCGGTCTTAAGTTCGCAAAGTAAGGGCAGGCGGGTTCCTGAGGAAAAATGCAGCGTGAGGACCGATTTTCAAAGAGATAGGGACAGGATTCTCCATTCAAAGGCTTTCAGACGGCTGAAGCACAAAACCCAGGTGTTCATATCCCCGGAAGGGGATCACTACAGGACCAGACTCACTCATACACTGGAAGTGGCGCAAATAGCGAGGACGATAGCAAGAGCCCTGCGGTTAAATGAAGACCTGACCGAAGCCATAGCCCTGGGCCACGACCTGGGGCATACGCCCTTCGGTCACACGGGGGAGGATGTCTTAAACGGGCTGATGAAAGCGGGCTTCAGACACGAAGAGCAAAGCCTGCGGGTGGTTGATGTCCTGGAACAGGGCAAAGGGCTTAATTTAACCTGGGAAGTGCGGGATGGAATATTGAATCACACCAGCAGGGGCAGCCCCCAAACCCTTGAAGGCCAGGCGGTAAGGATTTCGGACTGGATCGCATATATAAACCACGATATCGATGATGCGCTAAGGGCCGGCATACTTGAACCGGACGACCTGCCGGCCGACATTATACAAATTCTGGGCAAAACGCATGCCGACCGGATAGATACCATGATAAAAGATGTAATTATGGAGAGCATTGATAAACCCTTTGTAAAAATGAGCCAAAGGGTGTATGAGGCGACCGCCGGTCTCAGGGAGTTCATGTTTAAAAAGGTGTACGTAGGTTCCAGCGCCAAGGCTCAGGAGAAAAAAGCGAAGATCATGTTGAAACTTCTTTTTCAATATTTTATGGACCACCCTGATTTTTTACCTCCGGAGTTTAACAAAATTGCTGAAAAGGAGGGAATTGAAAGGGGAGTATGCGACTATATTGCTGGCATGACCGACAGTTTCGCCCTGGCCAAGTTTAAAGAGCTGTTCATGCCATCTTCCTGGGCGGTCCTATGAAAAAAATTGTCAACAATTTTGCGCGTAAAAAGAAGGAATATTAGATATTAACGTAGAATAATGTGTATGGAAAAATAAATGGGAGGAGAAGAAGCTTTTTATCGTAATTTAAGGCTTTGAACTGGACTCCTCTTTTAAAGGCCGGGGAGATTTTTTTTAAGCCGGGTGATGCGGGTGGGGTTATATTCTGATGAGATAATCAGGGAAATTCAATCAAGAGCGGATATCGTAGAAATTGTTTCGGAGTACGTTTCTCTGCAAAAACGCGGCGAAAATTATGTAGGTCTTTGCCCTTTTCATTCGGAAAAAACTCCTTCGTTTAACGTAAGCCCGGGAAAGCAGCTGTTTTACTGTTTTGGATGCGGCATAGGCGGAAATGTGTATACTTTTTTAATGAAAAAGGAGAACCTGAGTTTTCCGGAAGCCGTAAGATGGCTGGCGGAAAGACTGGGTATAAAGCTGCCGGGCAAACTCGACCATGAGATGTCCGAGAAATTCAGGGAAAGGCTCTGCCTTCTACAGGTCAATCGCATGGCTGCGGAGTTTTTTCATCACAATTTGCTAAACACCGCAGAGGGCCGGCGGGCACTTCGGTATCTTGATGAGAGGGGAGTTACGGCCGATACCATTGAAGCCTTTTACCTTGGCTATGCGTTACCGGCTTGGGACGGATTAATCAGGTTTGCGAGGTCGAGGGGGCTGGAGGTGAGCCACCTCGAAAAGGCGGGCCTGGTTATACCGAGAAAGGATAACAGCGGATATTACGATAGATTTAGAGACAGAATTATTTTTCCTATAGAGGATTCGGCCAGAAATATTATCGGGTTCGGGGGAAGGGTGATAGACCACGGCGAACCCAAGTATTTAAATTCGCCGGAAACACCTGTTTTTTCCAAGGGCAAAAACCTCTATGCCCTGTCGAAGATAAAAAAAGACCCCGAACTGGATGTTATAGTGGTCGAAGGCTATATGGATTGCATTTCACTTCATCAAAGCGGATTTACCCAGACAGTGGCTTCTCTGGGCACAGCTCTGACCGGGGAACAGGCAAATACGTTGAAAAGGTTCTCAAAAGGAGTGGTCCTGGCTTATGATGCCGACAGCGCAGGCCAGGCCGCGACACTGAGAGGGATGGACATACTTGCCAGGGAGGGCTTGAGGGTCAAGATCCTCCGGCTGCCCGAGGGTAAGGACCCCGACGAGTTTATTCGCCTCAGGGGGAGGAAAGCCTTCCAGGAGCAATTGACAAAAGCCATCGACCTGGTGAGTTTCAAACTTGACCTGGCCAGGAATGGTCTGGATATCAAGACTCCCGACGGCAAGTTGCGATTTTTAAAGAAATCCGTAGAGATTTTGTCGGTGCTGAAAGACGAACTGGAAAGGGAGGTATATGTCCAGAAACTTGCAGAAGAATTAAATATCCCGGCTAAAACCATAAAGGATGAAATAAAGAAGAGAGAATTTCCAGACACTGGATTTAAGTATAAAAACAGGCAAACAAGGGATAATAATAAAGAATTTAGCAAAATATTACCAGTAAAGGGCTTTTATAAAGCAGAGAGGGATATCTTAAAACTGCTGATTGAAAATGAAATTGCCAGAAGAAAAATAATAAAAGATCTTGTTCCGGCACATTTTATCGGTAAAAATACCAGAAAAATCGCCCAGGTGGTTTTTGAGATCATAAACAGGGGCCAGAACGTAACGGTTTCGGACTTGTTCAACTATCTGGATGACGAGAGTGCCGCGGAACTTTCAAAAATTCTCGTGGAAAAAGTGGAATTTCAGAATGATGACATGATAGATTCCCTGATAAGGAAAGTCAAAGAGGGCTATCTAAAAGTTGCCATAAGACAGGTGCGCGAACAAATAAAAAAGGCGGAGACCGTCGGTGAAAGAGAGGAGACCATAAATCTTTTGAACACTTACCAGAAGCTTAAATCCGAAATGAATCAATTAAAGGCATATTTAACTCCAGGGAAGGGGGGAATATGATGGCAAAAGAAAAAAATCCGTCTGGCAGGGAAAATGAAAAGAAACCGCAGGGCGATAAAATGAAAGCGGTAAAGGAACTCATTGAAAAGGGCAAGAGAAACGGCGTGCTTACCTATAAAGAAATTATGGATACTCTCGAAGACATCGAAGACCTCGATGTAGACCAGATCGACAAAATCTACGAGTCCTTTGAAGAGATGGGCATTGAGGTAATCAACGATGCCGACGACATTCCTGAAGAAGTTTCACTGGAAGAAATTCCCGAAGAGGAAATAGATCTTTCGGTCCCCGAGGGTGTTGCGATAGACGATCCCGTCAGGATGTACTTAAAAGAAATAGGCAAGGTGCCTTTGCTTTCCGCGGAAGAGGAAATTGAACTGGCCAAGCGGATAGAAAAAGGTGACAAGGAGGCAAAAAGGCGGCTGGCGGAGGCCAATTTGAGGCTGGTGGTAAGCATTGCAAAGAAATACGTGGGAAGGGGAATGCTTTTTTTAGACCTCATTCAGGAAGGCAATCTGGGCCTCATCAAGGCCGTTGAAAAATTCGATTATCGAAAGGGATATAAGTTCAGCACGTATGCCACCTGGTGGATAAGACAGGCAATTACCAGGGCCATCGCCGACCAGGCCAGGACCATACGCATTCCTGTCCATATGGTGGAAACAATAAACAAGCTCATAAGGGTGTCAAGGCAGCTCCTGCAGGAATTGGGGCGTGAACCTTTGCCGGAGGAAATTGCCGAAGAGATGGAAATACCGGTGGAAAAGGTGCGCGAAATAATGAAGATAGCGCAGGAACCGGTCTCGCTGGAGACGCCCATTGGTGAGGAAGAAGATAGTCACCTGGGGGACTTCATCCCCGACGAGGACGCTCAGGCTCCGGCCGACGCCGCGGCCTACCTGCTTTTAAAAGAACAGCTGGAGGATGTTTTGGAAACTCTTACGCCGAGAGAGGAAAAAGTTTTAAGGCTGAGGTTTGGCCTGGACGACGGCAAACCCAGAACTCTGGAAGAAGTTGGTCAGGTATTTGGAGTCACCCGGGAGAGGATCCGCCAAATTGAAGCCAAGGCTTTGAGAAAGCTTCGCCATCCCAGCAGGAGCAAAAAGCTGAAGGATTTTCTCGAGTAGTTTTATTCAGTGGGGCTGTGTCTCCACTTTTTTATATACGTGGTTTCCTTTAATTAAATCATACGAATGTGTTTACCATTTTCTTTTTTCAAATGGCAAATTCATATACGGGCTGGTAAGAGGTCGAGAGATGGAGTTGGGAAAAAGACTTCAAACTGTTGCTTCACTGGTTCCAAAGGGGCATGTGGTGGCGGATATAGGGACCGATCATGCACATCTTCCCATATACCTGATAACAAAAGGGATAAGCCCGAAAGTCATCGCCACCGAAATAAGGTGCGGGCCGTACAAAAAGGCGCTTGAAAATATAAAAAAAGCCGGCCTTCAAAAAGTAATAGAACTTCGCCTGGGGGCTGGGCTTAAACCCATAAGCCCCGGTGAGGCAAGAACCGCCGTAATATCAGGAATGGGCGGCGAGGCCATCATAGAGATCATAAAGGAATCAAGAGAAGTGGCCCTTTCGCTGGATTTTTTGATACTTCAGCCCATGAGGAACCAGGCGAACTTGCGAAGAGAACTATTTCAAATGGGGTTTAAAATAGAAAATGAAAATGTGATTGCCGAAGGAAAAAGGTTCTACGAGGTGCTGGTGGCAAGAAAGGCTTGTCAGGGCCGCTATGATGAAATCGATGTTGTGGTGGGGCCGGTATTGCGCCTGCAAAAAAACTCCACAGTCACCGATTATATAAAAGAGAGGATTTCAAGACTTGAAAGTCTGATAGAACTTTTAAAAAAAATGGAGACAGAAGCGGGCCGGGCGGCTCTGGAAAAGTATCAAAAAGAGTTGAATATCTTAAGGGAGGTCATCACATGATTTCCTGTCAGACCGTTGCGCAAATAATAGAGAAACTCGCTCCGAAAAGACTGGCGCTGGAATGGGATAGTCCGGGGCTGGCGCTGGGGGACTTTTCAAAAAAGATTTCAAAAATTTTGCTTGCGTTGACGGTGACACCGGAGGTGATAGATTACGCTGCGGACAACGGCTTTGACATGGTGGTGTCCCACCACCCCCTTTTGTTTAAGCCTTTGAAATCCCTGAGATGGGATTTGCCTTCCGGTAAAATTATTTACAGGGCCGTAAAGCACGATATTGCGGTCTACTCGGCTCATACCAATCTGGATGTGGCGCAGGAGGGAGTAAACGACCTGCTGGCGAGGGTTCTGGAGTTGGAGAACGTGAGCGTGTTAAAGGAAACGGAACGGGAGGCATTGAAAAAAATAGTGGTATTTGTGCCCCGAGGATACGAAGAAGCCGTGAGAACCGCCATGGGGGACGCGGGGGCAGGCTTTATAGGCAATTACAGTCACTGCAGTTTTAATGTGGAAGGCGTGGGCACTTTTAAACCCCTGGAGGGAACAAATCCTTTTATAGGAAAAGCGGGCAGGCTGGAGCGGGTGGAAGAAACAAGGATTGAAACAGTCGTTCCCGAGAGCCTGGTAAAAAAGGTCATAAGTGCCATGCTCAGGGTTCATCCTTATGAGGAGGTAGCCTACGACATCTATCCGCTGGAAAACGCCGGCGGGACCTTTGGTCTCGGACGCCTCGGGTATCTGAAGAATTCAATGAGTTTGAGGGATTTTTGCGAGGTGTTAAAACGCAAACTGGGGGCCGGATTTTTACGAGTGGTTGGGGACTTATCCAGAGAGGTGTCAAAGGTGGCCCTGTGCGGCGGAGCCGGAGGTGATCTGGTCTCTGCGGCGGCTTTTTCGGGAGCGGACGTTTTTGTCACCGGAGACGTGAAATACCACGACGCAGAAGAAGCAAAGGCTTTAGGTCTTGCCGTTGTCGATGCGGGGCATTTTTCTACGGAAAATCTCATGATGGGGGTGCTCGCCGACTTTTTGGCCAGAGAAACAGCCCTTTTGGGCGAAAAAATAGAGATAAAAATATATCCAGCCCAAGATCCTTTCAGGATTTTATGAGAATAGGTGACTCCTATTCTCTTTTTTATTAAGAAAAAGGAGGGGTGAAAATGCTTGCCGACCAGTTGAACATGCTTTTTCAGCTGCAGGAGGCGCAAAGACTGCAGGAAAAACTGGAGATGGAGCTGAAGAATCACGCGGGTAAAAAGCGGCTGTGCGAGTTAAAAAGAGCCGTAGAGAGTCTGGAAGAACTTTATAACCGAAAAAATGAAAGGTATACCGTGTTAAAAAAAGAACTGGCTCTGGCAGAGCTTAAATCCAGAGAAATGGATGAGGAAATTCAGCAACTGGAAAAGAGAATATACAGCGGGGAAATACGGTCTGTTAGAGAACTGAAAAGGCTGCAGGAAAAACAGTGTATCGCCAGGAGAAAGGCCTTGGAGATCGATGAAAATGCATTGAAACTTATGGAAGAGATGGAGGATCTGAAAAAGACACTCGCCGGGGATAAAGAAAATATAATGAAAATTAAGAGAGAATTCGACAGGGAGCGATTGAAAACAAAACAGGAAATTGATAAAATAAGTGATGAATTAAAGAAAGTAATGATGGAAAAGGAAGAATTGTCAAAGAAGATTCCTTCAGAGCTATTGGACAAATTTGAAAAGATCAAAAAACAAAAAAAGGATCCTGTTGCCCATATCCATAACGGAAAATGCAGCGGATGCAGGATGGATGTTTCGGTCATGGTAGCCCAGGAGGTGAACCGTTGCGAGAAAATAGTTTACTGTGAAAGTTGCGGGAGAATACTTATTTAAATTTTCCTAAGGAGGTCTTATGAAAAAGATTACAGCGTATACCGATGGAGCTTCCCGGGGCAACCCCGGTGATGCCGGCATTGGAATTGTCTTTGTAGATGAAAATGGGAATGTTGTAAGAGAAATAGCTGAATACATCGGCCAGACCACGAACAATATAGCCGAATATACCGCCCTCATTACCGCGCTTAAGGAAGCCGTGGAAATGGGCTATGAGGTGATCGAGATCGTCTCCGACAGCGAGCTCATGGTAAAACAGTTAAACGGGGAATACCAGGTTAAAAATGAAGGGATTAAGCCTTTGCATAAGGAAGCCGGTGAGCTGTTAAAAGAATTTAGACAGTACAGTATAAGACATGTTCGAAGAGAGCAGAATAAAAGGGCGGACGAACTGGCGAACCAGGGGATCAATGAAGCCCTTGATGAGCAGGAAATTGATATATTATGATGTTATAAAAGCCCTTATAATTATGTTGATAAAGCAAGCTCCTGTACAAAGCATTGGTAAAGCATTGGTTTGAGCCCTTGACATTCAATTTCTTTGTGCTATAATGAAAGTCCAGTTGAAAATAGAAAAAAGTAATGAGTAGGTCGGATGGTCGCAAGCGTAAAGCTTGAGGAAAGTCCGAGCTCCACAGGGCAGGGTGCTGGGTAATACCCAGTGAGGGCGACCTCAAGGATAGTGCAACAGAGATATACCGCCCCTTGGAAGGTGGGAAGCATGATGTGTGAAGTTTAAAGCGGGGTCTTTTCCCGCATCCACATCAAAGGAGGCTCTTTACGAGCCCGCTTCCGGGGGTAAGGGTGGAAAGGTGAGGTAAGAGCTCACCAGCGGGAAGGCGACTTTCCGGCTATGTAAACCCCACCTGGAGCAAGACCAAATAGGGGAGCGTATACGGTGGCCCGCCGTGCTCCCGGGTAAGGTCGCTAGAGGTGTCAGGCAACTGGCATCCGAGATAGATGACCATCCTCGACAGAACTCGGCTTATAGACCTACTCGTTAAAAGCGCAAAACTCAAGGCGCGAGGCCTTGAGTTTTTTGTTTGTTTAATTCCTTTTCCGCAAGCTCGTTAAAAATTTCCGCTGCGCTTTTTTTCAGAACGGGGTGTACGAAATCCGGAGCGATTTGCGCGATGGGCCCCATCACGAAAATCCTGTTATGGACGTCGGGGTGTGGTACCTTTAATTCCTCTTCATCTATTACAAAATTTTCATAAAATATTATATCGAGATCTATATTTCTCGGGCCCCAGTGTATCGTTCTTTCTCTTCCCATCGCATTTTCGATTTCAAGCAGGGCGGTCAGGAGCTCGCGGGGTGAAAGCTCTGTTTCCACAAGACATGCTCCGTTCAAAAATTTATTCTGTTCCTTGTAACCATAGGGTTCGGTTTCGATTATGCTAGATAGCTTCAGTATTTTTATCCCCTTTTGCTGCTCCATCCTCCAAACGGCCTCAAGAATATTTTTTTTTCTGTCCCCTAAATTACTGCCGAGGGCGATGAACACCCTTGCCATTTTATCATCTCCAGCACGTTGATAATCCGCCGGTTTTCCTTTACGTCGTGCACTCTTACAATATCGACTCCTTTCAAGGCACACAGGGCGGTGACCGCAAGGGTGCCTTCCAGCCTCTCATCCGCCGGCAGGCCCCCCAGGGCCTTTCCAATAAAAGATTTTCTGGAGGCTCCGATGAGGAGCGGCTTTTTGAGGCTTTTAAATTCTTCAAGCCTTGCCAGTATCTCGAGGTTATCTTGATACCTTTTTGCAAAACCTATGCCCGGATCGAGGATTATCTTGCGGGGATTAACCTGGCGTGAGACAGCAAATTCCATCCTCTCCAGAAAATACCCGATTAATTCTTTGATCACATCTTCGTAATACGGGTTTTGCTGCATTGTGGCAGGAGTCCCCTTGATGTGCATCAGTATCAGAGGAGCGTCAAATTCAGCCACGACATCCACAAGGTGCTCATCAAACGAGAGTCCGCTTATGTCGTTTATAATATCCACTCCGGCTTCCAGGGCCATTTTCGCAACACTGGCCCTGTATGTATCCACCGATATGGGAACTTGAGGAAAGTTTTCCCTGATGATCTTAATTACCGGCATCACCCTTTTTAGTTCTTCCTCTTCGCCTACCGGCTCCGATCCGGGGCGGGTTGAAAGACCGCCTATATCTATTATGTCCGCACCGTTTTCAATCATCTCCGCCGCAGCCTTCAGGGCCTCTTCAGCTCTTTGCTTTCTCGAATTTTCATAGAAGGAGTCGGGGGTGGCGTTTATGATGCCCATTATGAGGGTTCGGTCGAAAATGAGTTTCCTGTGCCAGGGGCTTTCAATAAAATCGACTTTTTTTGTTTCAAAATAGCGCTTTAAGTCGTTTCCGACGGCTTTAAGCCCGAAGTAGGGCATTTTTTCGAGTTTATCCATCAGAGCTTTATAATGCTTCTCGGTCCCCAGAAGTATAACATCCGATTCGGGCACCTTGCAGTCCACGGCGTTTTTATGGACCACCGCATCGCCGCCAAGGCCCAACATCTCCTGTTTCAGGATATTGGCGGCTGGAGAAGGCACCCCGTAAAGTTTGAGCGGAATTATCCGGCACTTTTTTTTAAAGATGGGAAATGAAGCCGGGTGAGCGTTGACCTTTTTCATCTCTGCCTTTAAAAATTCCTGGCTCAGCTCTATCAACATCTTCCAAACACCCCTTTTCAACACATGCAAATGCTTCATGATTGTGAATGCTTTCAAAACTGGTGACTTCCACCCTGTACCATTCTATCCTGTTATCTTTTTCAAGCTCCAGAGCAACATCCCTGGTTACATCTTCCACAAACCTTGGATTCCTGTAGGCGGTTTCGGTAACGAACTTCTCATCGGGCCTTTTCAGCAGCGTATATATGGGGCAACTGGCGCTTTTTTCAGCGATTTCAACGAGATACTCAAACCATATCATTTTCTTAGATCTTACCTGTATCTCCACTATGGCCCTCTGGTTATGGGCACCGGCTTCGCTTATCTCTTTTGAACACGGGCAAAGGGTGTGCACCGGGACTTTCACACCCATGGTTATGGAAGAATGCGTCCCTTTCTCCGCCTTTATTATGGCTTCAATCTTAAAGGGAGAGGTGCTTCCGGAAACCGGAGAAGCCTTCCAAATAAAATAAGGCATGGTTATTTCTATATGACTGCTTTCGGCCTCGAGCCTTTCTTTCATATGAGTGAGAACATCCTCCAGGGCCTTGGGATGCAGCATTTCGAAATTATTTAATACTTCGATAAACCTGCTCATATGCGTGCCTCTGAGGTCGTGTTTCAAATTCACCGAAAGGCTCATTTTGGCCACGGTGTACTGGTAACCCTTTTGCCGGGAAAGTATCTTCAAGGGCCATTCAATGTTTTTTACGCCCACCTTCTTGAGGGGGACCATCCTTTCGTCTCTTTCACTCTGTACATCCTTCAATTCGTTCACCTCTGTAAATAACCCCGCATTTTTCCGTCTCCCACACCTGTATCTCATAAAGCCGGCAGTTTTTTCTTTTTACGCTATCCTTCAATCGTTCCCAAATCCATATTGCTATGTATTCCGCCGTAGGCTGCGATATTATCTGGTTTATATAGGAATGGTCGAGATATTTTAGAACGTTTTCTTCGACAACCTTTTTTAACTCTGCAAAATCCATTATCATGCCCTCATGGTTCGGGCTGCCCGTCAGGGTAACCACCAGCCTGTAGGTGTGACCGTGGAGCTGTTCGCACTTGCCGTGATATTTTACAAGGTTATGAGCGGCATCGAACTTAAATTCCCTTATTAAAAACAATCTCAGCGCCCCTTTCTTTCCTGTTTTTTCCGGGAGGCCTCCATCCGAACAAGTCAGGTTGTTTTTTTTTCATTATAACAGCAAGTCAGAAAAAGATAAAGTTCCAATTCTGGGGCGCGCAATATGTTACACAGGGGATATCGACTGCTTTCCCATCCCCTTACTGCGAATTCTAATTAAGATGTTATCACCGTATATATATCCAAATTATTCAGCAATTTGGGGCTGAAAAAGAAGGAATAATAGCTTTTCAGTAAAGCCGTTCAGAACGAACAAAATAAAAAGGCGCTTTGGTGCGC
This sequence comes from Thermorhabdus hydrogeniformans, assembly GCF_049310025.1. Taxonomy (NCBI): domain Bacteria; kingdom Bacillati; phylum Bacillota; class Clostridia; order Thermosediminibacterales; family Tepidanaerobacteraceae; genus Thermorhabdus; species Thermorhabdus hydrogeniformans. The sequence continues at coordinate 54,794 of NZ_JBJYKD010000003.1, forward strand.
CATCATCTTGTTGAAGTTTAGCGGAGTCAGCTGTTAACTGGCTTTCTTTTCGGCTTTAAAATCGCTGTCCTTGTTTGCATTTTCACCTTCTGAAGCAGTTTTAGATTGTTTCTTTTCATCCTTGTGGACATAGTCGGTTATATGAAAACCTGAACCTTTAAAGACCAGTCCCACGTTATGGCTTATCAGACGCTTGACCGGCCCGCCGCAGGTGGGACATGTTTTTAAAGGATCGTCTTTTATCGACTGTTCCTTTTCAAAATCCCCGCATTTACTGCATCTGTACTCGTAAACAGGCATAGCATATCCCTCCGTTTTTTTGTGTTTCATAAAATTTTTTATACACCGATTTTTACATTTTGTCAAGGGCCGGAGAGCAACCGGTATAATGCATGGTAAGTTTATGTCTTTCAATAACGGTTCATTTATGTTTGTTTTAAGACGGGCGGTTTTGGGTGAAGTTATTTTTGGATGAAGTTTGGCTGGAGCTATTTATTCGAAGGAAGATTTGTGGTAAAATGAGTGCTGCCGTTATATGCTCCGACTTCAAGGGCATAATTTAGTGTGCGGTAAATGACTTGCTACACTTTAAACCGCAGAAAATTAAAAAAATGGGAGAGGATATATTTTGGCCTGCCAGGTACATAAATTCCGAGTATTTGACAAAAATCTTGTCCTCGACGTCAACAGCGGCACGGTAATGGAAGTGGACGATCTTTTCTATGAATTGCTGGATCATTACCCGGAAAAGCCAGCCGAAGAAGCCGTCCGGGTTCTTGGCAAAAGATACCCCGAGCAAGACATTATAGAAGCGATGGCTGAACTTGACCGCTTAAAGGAACAAAATCTTCTTTTTTCCGATGAGGATTTTTCTTTTGCCTTAAACTCACTTAAAAACAGGCAGAACGTTAAAGCCCTTTGCCTCAACGTGGCCCATGACTGCAATCTCAGGTGCAGGTATTGTTTTGCGTCCAGGGGGGATTACCGGGGAAAGAGAGGATTGATGACCGCGGAAGTTGGAAGAAAGGCCGTGGATTTTTTGGTGGAACGTTCGGGCGATCTGAAAAATCTTGAAATTGATTTTTTTGGCGGTGAGCCGCTGATGGCTTTCGATACTATAAGGGAGGTTGTCTCTTACGCGAGAAATCTGGGAAAAACTCAGGGCAAAGTATTTCATTTTACCGTCACGACCAACGCCACACTTTTAAACGACGAAATAATAGAGTATCTTCATGAAAACATGGACAATATAGTCCTGAGCATGGACGGACGTAAGGAAGTCAATGACTTTATGAGAGTGGGAACCGATGGTTCCGGCACTTATGATAAAATTGTGCCGAACATCAAAAAGCTCGCGGCCCTCAGGGAAAGAGACCATAAAGACTATTACGTGAGGGGGACTTTTACCCGCTACAATCTGGATTTTTCAGAGGATGTATTTCATCTGGCCGACCTGGGATTTAAAGAAATTTCCATAGAGCCGGTGGTGGGAAGGCAAGGGGAATACCTTTTAAAGGACGAGGATGCCGGGGCTGTTTACCGGCAGTATGAGAGAATCGCGGAAGAATTATTAAATAGAGGGGACGGCAGAAAATCTTTCAGGTTCTATCACTTTAATATAGACATTTATCATGGACCTTGTATATACAAAAGACTTTCCGCCTGTGGAGCCGGAAGGGAATACCTGGCCGTTACTCCCGGAGGAGAAATCTACCCCTGTCACCAGTTCGTTGGGCAGGAGGAGTTTGCCATGGGAAATGTGTTTGAAAAAATACTCGACGAAAGGGTTATCGAGTGCTTTAAAAATACTCATGTATTTTCAAAACAGAAATGTACCGATTGCTGGGCCAGGTTCTTATGCAGCGGTGGATGCAATGCCAACAACTATTTGATGAACGGCGATATGAACATTCCGTATGAAATGACATGCAAGCTGCAAAAAAAGAGAATCGAATACGCCATTTATCTGGGCATAAAGCGGGGGGAAGCCGGAAAAAAACCAATGAACATCATGTGTTAACCGGTCCCCTGCGCATTACGTCATTGTAATTCCGTTTTCGGGATGATATACTTAAGTTGGTTTATTGATTGTTTATAGCCTGAAAGCCTTGCGGGTAACGTATTGGTGCAGCTCTTTTTAAATTTTTCCGGGTCGTTTTCTAGCGCCATTCTGTTATGCGCATCTCAGGCGTTTGGTTTATGGTTCCGGCCGTTGAAAAACGAATAGTGAACGCCGCACTGAGATGAGGGCCGTAACAGAAAAGGGGCAAGATGTGTTCAAGGGGTGAACCTATGGGCAGGGTAAAATTGCCTGGTTTGTTGAAAGAGGTATGGATAGCACTGAAATATGTTCTTGATCCCAAAGTGCCGCTTTCAGGGAAAATATGGATAATATTTTCGCTTTTGTACCTCATTTCGCCGATAGATATTGTTCCCGACCCCATCTTTGGCGTTGGAGCGATTGACGACATCGCCATCATTCTTCTTATACTATCTTTTATGGAAAACAGACTTGCGAGATACTATGAAAACGAGAGAATTACTAATAATAAATCACGGGAAAAAGATTCAACAACTATCGATGTGGATTATGAGATAGTGGATGAAAGAAAAAAATGATTTTTTTACAGGAGGGATATTAAGTGAATGATAAAATCAAATTGATTACCCGGACTGCATTGCTGCTGGCGTTAACCGTGGCCTTTCAGGGAATAAAGCTGGGGCAATTCGTTACCGGTCCCTTGGTAAATGCGGTTTTATATATATCCGCTTATGCCGTTGGCTGGCCGGCGGGAATATTTATCGGCGCCGTTACACCGTGGATTGCTCTTCTTACGGGCATATTAAAACCGGCCCTGGCTCCCGCCGTTCCTTTCATAATGCTGGGGAATGCGTTGCTGGTGGTCGGTTTTTCACTATTAAATACCTTCAACTCCTATGTCGCCGTTTTATGTGCTTCTGTGGTAAAATTTTTGATTCTTTACGTGTCGACAAGGTTTCTGCTGCAATTAAATCCTGCCATAGCTTCTGCTCTGCAATTGCCGCAGCTTGTAACGGCCCTTATTGGCGGTGCGCTGGCGATGATCGTAATTTCGGCACTGAATTCCATTGACGTGGCGCCAAAACTGGGGAAAGTAAAAAACAGAATACATAAATTGTAAATTCTTACAAAATGCGACATTTTTTTCAAAATATAGTTATAACTTTAAGTAAAAATGGGATATCACCTCATAAAAAGTAGGATTATCAATTTTAATGAAGCAGATGGGATAAACAGGTAAAAAATATGTTTGAAGTTGCCGATGTGCTGTGATAAAATCTTTTTCGAATTAAAGCTGCAAAGGAGCAATACAATGACACAGTTTCTACACCGTTTATCCCACGAGATAAATGCTTTGAAAAAGGAGTTGAACAGCAGACTGGAGGTTAACCAAAATTTGAATAACCGCGAAGTTTATATGCTGAGCGTCAAACTGGATAAGCTTATTTTTGAGTACCAGATCACATCTTGCAAAAAGAATTATTTAAAGAAAAACCGCGTTTAGCGGTTTTTTGTTTTACATCACAAAGGTGAATATTGCCCCCGCCTTTTGAAAAACTAAACATAGTAAGATTATATTGATATATTGACTGGAGGTTATAAAATGGCTTATGTGATAAACCGTGAATGTATAGCCTGCGGTTCGTGCGAACCCGAATGCCCCACCGACGCCATTAGCGAGGGCGAGATTTACAAAATAGACCCCGAAAAGTGCATAGAATGCGGTGCTTGCGCCGATGTGTGCCCGGTTACAGCCATTTCTCCCGAAGAGTAAAAAGTCCTTGTTTTACAAGGGCTTTTTTAAAAACATTTTTTGACAGGCTTTTGCCGCTCATATATAATTTATTTAGAAAAGTGAAAGCGAGGTGCCCTCAATTGCTTTACAAATTGGAGGATGTGGATAAACTCTCCCGGAGCGATATTAGGAAGTTGTATTCCGAATACGTTAACCCAGGGCTTGCTTCTATGATGGGCCTTTTGAACTTCGACAAGTATTTCGTAAAGGCCGAAGGATGTCACGTATGGGATTCCGACGGAAAAAAGTATGTGGATTTTTTGGGGGCCTATGGCGCCCTCAACCTGGGCCATAACCCGCCGGAAATACTGGAGGCGCTGGAAAAGGTAAAAGAACGGCCCAACCTGCTTCAGGCTTCTCTGAGTACATATGCGGCGGTGCTGGGGCACAATCTCGCCCGGATAACCCCGGGCGGCCTGAAACATAGTTTTTTTTGCAACAGCGGCACCGAGGCGGTGGAAGGTGCTCTAAAGGCCGCCAGGGCTGCTACGGGAAAGCAGAAAATAATATCCTGCGAGGGGTCTTTCCACGGCAAGTCGATGGGATCTTTATCCGCCACCGGCCGGGAAAAGTATCAGGCTCCTTTTTTGCCGCTGGTCCCCGCATTTGAAAAGGTGCCTTACGGGGATCTTTCAGCCCTGGAGGAAAAATTAAAGACAGGAGATGTGGCGGCCTTTATTGTTGAGCCCATTCAGGGTGAGGGGGGGGTTATAGTACCGCCCCCGGGGTACTTAAAAGGCGCCAGGGAGCTTTGCAGTCGCCATGATGCGCTTTTAATTATCGACGAGATTCAGACCGGCTTTGGGCGAACCGGAAGGCTGTTCGCCTGCGAAGAGGAAGAAGTGGTCCCTGACATAATGTGCGTGGCAAAGTCTCTGGGTGGCGGGGTCATGCCAATCGGCGCTTTCATCACCACGGAAAGTGTGTGGGACAGGGCATTTGGAGGCATGGAAAAATGCCTGTTACACACATCGACTTTCGGCGGGAACACCTTCGCATGCGCCGCCGGCATAGCGGCCATCAACGCCATAGTGGAAAACAACCTGCCTCAAAGGGCGAAAGAGCTTGGAGATTACATGCTTTCGGGTTTAAAGGCGCTTAAAGAACGTTTCAATATAATAAAGGATGTCCGCGGGCGGGGTTTGATGGTTGGCATTGAATTTGAGACGGGAGGCGGCAGCCTTTTAAACAGAGTGACGGGTGGTGTCGTGAGTAAATTTTACAGAGAATTTGCGGGAGCCATGGTGGCGGGAGAACTGTTAAACAATCATCGGATAATAACGGCGTATACATTAAACAATCCCAATGTCATCCGCCTCGAACCCCCTCTTGTCATAGAGAGGGAGGATATAGACATAATGCTGGGCGCTCTGGAAGAAATATTCAGGAAAAATAAAAGTCTTTTCAACCTTACTTTAAGTACAGTCAAAACGGCAGCAGGTTCACTTTTTTCAAGATAGGTGAAAAACATGCCAATTTATTCGCGCTATAAAAACCTTCGCCGCACCCGGGAAATAGCCAATGTGTTTATAAAGCACGGATTCGGCTATATTATAGACCGCACAGGTCTCTTTGATTATTTGCCGCTGAAGAGGATAAAGGACGACAGAATTGATGCAAAACTGCCGGTTGGCTTAAGAGTCAGAAAGACCCTGGAGGAACTGGGGCCCACTTTTATAAAGCTGGGCCAGATGCTGAGCACGCGGAAAGACCTGCTGCCCGAAGACATCCTGGAGGAATTGGAAAAACTCCAGGATGAAGTAAAACCCTTTGGCAGCCAGGAGGCCAGGCAGATAATTTCGGAAGAACTGGGTAAACCACCTGGCGAAATCTTTGACAGCCTTTCCGAAGAACCCATAGCTGCCGCTTCTATCGGTCAGGTTTATAAGGCCACTTTAAAGAACGGCCGCGAAGCAATAGTCAAAGTAAAAAGGCCTGACATTGAAAAAATTGTTGAGAAAGACCTGGAAATTCTATTAGACCTGGCCGGATTTCTGGAGCACCGAACGGAATGGGCCCGAACTTACGGAATAGTCGACATGGTGGAAGAATTTGCCGATACATTAAGAAGAGAAATGGATTTTGCCAGGGAGGGAAGAAACGCCGAAAGGCTCAGGAAATACTTCGCGGGATCAAGAGAAATTTATATCCCCGAAGTTTTCTGGGAGTGGACCACTTCAAAGGTATTGACGATGGAGTACCTGGAGGGTGTAAAGATCTCCGAGGTAAATGCCGCTTTAGAATACGACTTTGATAGAAAAAACATTGCCGAAACTCTCGTAAGAAGCTACTTTAAACAGATCCTGCAGTTTGGCTTTTTTCATGCGGATCCACATCCCGGCAATATCCTGGTATTAAAGGACGGCAGGATAGGATTCCTGGACTTTGGTATGGTTGGAGTCCTGAGCGACGAAATGAAAGCTCTGGGGACCAGGCTGGTGTTTGCGGTCATCCGGAAGGATGTAGATGCCGTAGCCGACGCGCTTCTTGAGATGGGGATAGCGCAAAAAAAAGTTAATGTGGATGAATTGAAAAAGGACATATCCCGTATGATTTTGAAATACTACGACGCGCCCATCGAAGAAATACGCATCGGTGAAACCATGACCTTGATGTTGCAGCTGGCGCGCAAGTACCAGGTAAAAGTGCCTTCTGAAATAGTGATTCTGGCGAAAACGCTAATAACACTGGAAGGGATTTTGGCGGCTCTGGCTCCCGATGTCAATATGGTTGAACTTGCCAGACCTTATGTAAATGAAATCTTGAGGGAAACCTATTCTATCAAAGGGCTGAAGAACGGCATAGCACGATCCATCGAAAAGCTGAAAGACTACGGATGGGGGCTTCCCCGTCATTCTTTAAAAGTACTTGAGATGCTGGAGCGCGGGGAACTGGAACTCATCTTAAAGCATGAAAAATTGGATCGGCTCATCAGCAGGCTGGATATCATAAGCAACCGCCTGGCCTTCAGTATAATTGTCGCGAGCCTCATCATAGGCTCGTCCATGATGGCAAATCAGAGTCGCAGGCTTTTTATGAAAATCCCGCTGGCCGAATTGGGTTTTGTTATAGCCGGGTTTCTGGGATTCTGGCTCCTGATATCCATAATGAGGTCAGGAAGGCTCTGACTTTAACATTCCAGGTGCAGGTACAGCAGATTTTCTTTGTTGCTGAAAAATCTGAGAATCTTCACCCGGCTTTCTGGGTCTATTTTCCTGCCGCATTTAAGACAAAAATATCCCCCCTTATATAAATAACCATCGAAAATGTCCACCGGTAGATTACCGTATTTTTGCCAGCTTTTCCAGCCGGTCTTGCACAGATTTTTCCTTTTTTCATAATCGGCGTACACCCAGCGAAGCAATTTGTGAAAGTGAAAGGGATATTTGGTATAAGATACGTAACTTTGGGGCAGCCCCAGGGATACGGCGTAGTCGGCAAATGTCTCTTCCACCTTTTCCTGCAGGACGCCTTCAATCTTGGCGTTTTTCCACTTGTATTTTTTCATTGTAAGATAATCTCTCAGATCGTCAAAGATATATCCCCGGCATACTTCAATGGGTTCGTCACAGGGTATGGACAGTTCGCGAAAAAAATTATCTATTATTTTTACGACGTGTTTTTGATACAACTTTTTTTTGAAATTATCCGGGGTATAGAGAGACAACGGAATAAAATCAAATTTAAAGAATCTTTTTTTATCATAGTACAGGCCGATGCAGGTACCTCCCACAAGGCTTCCGCTACCGGCGTCGTCTATTTGCACCATTGAATCAACCCCTAAGGCTATTATGGCAATTTAGAAATAAAAAAACCGCCTTGCGGAAAGCGGTTTATGGAAAGTTTTATAAAAAATGGTCGGGGCGGCGGGATTTGAACCCACGACCTTTCGGACCCGAACCGAACGCGCTGCCAAACTGCGCTACGCCCCGACATAAGATATTATACTATAAATCACCCGCGATTTCAATTTTTTTTTTGCACCTTGACACAATTTTTTCGCATACAGAAATTGACAGGGGGTAACATAAAAAAGAAACAGCGAAATCAACAGTTTTTATGATGCTCGACATTTTTTTGCAGGAATTTTTTAATGGAAATAGAATTAAATTAGCTGCTATTAAATACAAGGAGGTATTGGTTTTGAGTAATTTTTTCACACAAAGAGTTTTGTCCAACGGCATTAATTTCTATACTCATTCTACCGAGAAATTCAAAACCACAACTTTTTGTCTTTTTGTTCATCAGAATCTAAGGAAAAACTTAGCGACCAGGACGGCGCTGCTGCCCTTTGTTTTAAAAAGGGGAACCCAGAGTTTTCCTACTTCCAGGAAATTGAGCCTGTATCTTGAAAGCCTTTATGGCGCCGACATGGGAGGGGACATTTTAAAGAGAGGAGAAACCCACATCCTGCAGTTTTTCATGGAGATGGTAAATCCGGGATTTTTAAGTGCTGGAGAGGATGTCCTGGACAGAGGCCTTTATGCTTTTAAAGAAATGGTGCTCAACCCTTTAATTGAAGATGATGGGTTCAAAAAAGACTATGTGGAACAGGAAAAAGATGTTCTGAGAAGAAATATAGAGTCTCTCTATAATGATAAATTGAATTATTCCATAGAACGCTGTTTCCAGGAAATGTGTAAAGACGAACCATTCAGCGTATACAAGTACGGGAATATAGAAGACCTTGAAGCCATTGATAACCGGAACCTCTATGAATACTATCGCTACTGCCTGCGGCATTGTCCCATAGATATTTTCGTGCTGGGAGATGTCCGGGAGGAAGAAATCTACGAAAAATTTGACAAAATATTTTCTTTTGAACGCGGGGATGAACTGCCTGTCAAAGCGGTGTCGGCTGAAAAAGAAATTTCAAAAGAGAGATTTGTGGAGGAAAAACAGGATGTAAACCAGGGCAAACTTTCAATGGGATTCAGGACCAACACGAGGTACGGAGATGAAGATTTCTACGCCCTGATGGTCTATAACGGTATCCTGGGAGGGGGACCTCATTCAAAACTTTTTCAAAATGTGAGGGAGAAGGCCAGCCTTGCCTATTACGCCTTTTCAAAACTGGAAAAGACCAAGGGATTGATGCTTATCAGCTGCGGCATAGAATTTGCGAACCTTGAGAGGGCCATTGAAATCATAAACAGGCAACTGGAAGATATAAAGCGCGGCGAGATTACGGATTACGAATTTGAGAGCACCAGGAAAACCCTTATAAATTCGTTGAGAGAAGCCACCGACAGCCCGGCTATGATAATAAGCCTGTATCTGGACGGCATCATCAACGGCATCAGGGAGTCGGCGGAAGATATTATCAAAAAAATTCTTGAGGTAAAAAAAGAAGATGTGGTTAAAGTGGCCCAAAAAGTCAAACTTGACACTGTGTTTTTCTTAAACAAAAAGTAAGCTGAAAGGTGGATTTGAATGGATTTATTTTTAGGAGAAAAACTTTTTTCAAGGCGATCAAGAAACGGCCTCTGGACGTATGTTCTGCCCAAAAAGAATTTCAGCAAGGTTTTTGCTCTTTATTCCACTCATTACGGCTCTATCGACAGCGAGTTCATTGTGCCGGCTACCGGGGAACACTTAAAGGTGCCCGAAGGCATTGCACATTTTCTCGAACATAAAATGTTTGAAATGGAATACGGTAACGTGTTTGACAAGTTCGCCGAACTCGGAACATCCTCTAATGCTTTTACAAACTATACCAGTACGACATATCTTTTTTCCGCCACTTCGAATTTTAAACAGAATTTAAAACTTTTGCTGGAATTTGTAGATACGCCTTATTTTACAAAGGAGAACGTAGAAAAGGAAAAAGGCATTATAACGCAGGAACTTCGGATGTATGAAGACGACCCCGAATGGCAGGTGCTTTTAAATTTGTTACGTTGTCTGTACCATAACCACCCCGTGCGAATAGATATCGGTGGAACCGTTGATTCCATTCAGAAGATCGATGTGGAAACTCTTTACAAATGTTATAACACCTTTTACCATCCCAGCAACATGCTGCTGTTTGTCACGGGGTGTGCGGAGCCGGAAGATGTCTTTAACCTGGTGGATGAACATGAGAAAGAAAAAAATTTGGCTCCTCAAGCCGAAATAAAGAGGTTTTATCCCGAGGAACCGGATACCATAAACATGCCTTCCGCAGGAGTAAATCTCGATGTGGCCGAGCCCTTGTTTTTAATGGGATTCAAGGACGTCGATGTGGGATACGACGGCTATGATCTTTTAAAAAAGGAAATAACCACGGCCATATTGCTGGAAATCCTGCTGGGAAAAAGCTCCCAACTGTACGAGCATCTGTATGAAGAAGGGCTCATCGACGACAGGTTCAGCTTCAGTTTTGAGGGTCAAAAGGATTACGGTTTTTGCACCATAGGGGGAGAGACGAGAGACCCGGAAAGGCTCCATCACGAAATTTTGGACAGCATTTCTTCAAGCAAGGAGAATGGCTTAGCACCGGAAGACCTGGCCAGGGTTAAGAAAAAATTTTTAGGCGATTTTATACAGGGGTTTAATTCCCTTGAATTTATAGCCACATCTTTTGTCACTTATTATCACAAAAAAATCAACCTGTTCGATTATATAAAAGCTTTACAGGAGATAACCCTAAACGATGTGACCCGGAGACTCCATGACTTTTTCGACTTTTCAAGACATGCAGTTTCTGTGGTTATGCCGAAAAAATGATGGATTTTTTCCATCATTTTTTTTTAAATTTTTTATTTCGCTGGAAGGAATTTTAAAATATTCCTAGAATAGTTTAAGTGGTATAAAGTGGTGGAAAGTGGGTTATAGAGTACTAAAGTGGAGTGAAAAAAATGTTCATGGGACAGTTCCAGCATTCCCTTGATTCGAAGGGACGGCTGATAATTCCATCCAAATTCAGAGAGCTCCTGGGAGATAGTTTCATCCTGACAAAGGGTTTGGATCGCTGCCTGTTTGTATATCCTAAAGATGAATGGGCAATGCTGGAACAAAAATTAAAAACCCTCCCTTTTACCCAAAAAGACGCCAGGGCGTTTATAAGATTCTTTTTTTCTGGCGCAGTAGAAACCGAAATAGACAGACAGGGGAGGATTCTTATACCGCCCCCGCTCCGAGAACATGCACGCATAGATAAAGATGTGGTCATCATAGGGGTTTCAAACAGGGCTGAAATATGGAGCCAGGAGGAATGGGAGGCATACAGCAGAGAAGCCGCGGTATCTTATGAGGAAATAGCCGAAAAACTCGATTTAGGTATTTAGGTGAAGGCGTATGGCTTATTATCATGAATCGGTGCTTCTAAACGAATCGATAGACATCCTGGCCCCGAAGCCGGGTGGAGTTTATATTGACGCCACACTGGGCGGTGGAGGGCACTTCAAGAAAATTTTGGAAAAAATAGGTAATTCCGGGCTTGTTATAGGAATCGATCAAGACGAGGATGCCATTTTGAACGCTTACAAGCAGTTCTCCGACCATGCGGGCAATGTAAAATTTGTCCACGATAATTTCAAAAACTTGAATAATATAATCAAAGACCTGGGAATAGAGGGCATCGATGGAATCATTTTCGACCTGGGCGTATCTTCTCATCAACTGGATGAGGAGTCCCGTGGCTTTTCATATATGAAAGACGCTCCTCTTGATATGAGGATGGACAGGCGTTTAACAACAACCGCTAAAGATGTGATAAATCAAATGCCACAGAAAGAATTAAAAAAGATCATACGGGAATATGGGGAAGAACCCTGGGCAGGTCGAATAGCGGAATTCATTTGCGAGAGGCGAAAAAAAGAAATAATAGAGACTACGGGGCAGCTTGTGGAAATCATCAAGGATGCCATCCCGGCGAGGGCCAGGCGTAAAGGGCCCCATCCCGCCAGGAGAACTTTCCAGGCTCTCAGAATTTATGTAAATGATGAGCTTAATCTTCTGCGCTCCAGCATAATTGATGCTGCCGGGCTGCTGAACCCCGGCGGAAGGATTTGCGTCATTACTTTCCATTCCCTTGAAGACAGAATCGTAAAAAATACTTTTAAAGAACTGGCAACGGACTGCATATGTCCAAAGGATGTCCCCATATGCACATGCAATAAACGGAAGGTCCTGAAAATTTTAACATCAAAGCCCGTTTATCCTTCAAAAGAAGAGATACAGAAGAATCTTCGGGCTCGCAGCGCCAAATTAAGGGCAGCGGAAAAGCTACCGGTTCTAAAACGCTGAAGGGGTGAATAAAGTGGTATTAGCTGAAAGAGATATAGAAAGGCGCAGATTGTACCGTGAAACATTGCAAACATATGAAAAACCTGTACACAGGGAAAAGGTTCGTCCGCACAAAAAAGGCCGTTATATTCTGGTTCTGGCACTGGTGGCTTTGATGGCCATAATACTGCTTTCAAGGTTTTCCATGATAACCGAAAGCCAGTACAGGATAGAAAAGCTGAAAAATGAGCTCAAAAACATAGAAGAGCAAAACCAAAGGCTCAAGGTAGAAGTGGCCAATCTAAAATCTGTAGCCAGGATTGAGGATATTGCCAAAAACAAATTGAATATGATAGAACCGGACAGCCATCAGATCGTTTATCTCAACGAGAATTAAAGTTATGCGGGGGATTTAGATGTCGGTCCCAGTAAAGGTCATTAAAAGGAGGTTAGTAATACTCCTTTTATTTTCATTAATATTGAGCTTCAGCTTAATGGGGAGGGTTTTCTGGATACAGTTTGTCCGGAGCGATGAATTGAGGGAGAGGGCGCTGGACCAGTGGACAAAGGATATTCCGGTGGAACCGAAAAGAGGCACCATATATGATAGGAACGGAAACCCCCTGGCCATTAGTGCCACAGTAGATTCAGTTGTGGCTAGCCCCCAGGATATCAAAGATATTGAAAAGACGGCCACGCTTTTATCGACGGCCTTAAACATGGATAAAGAAAGTTTAATTCAGGTCATTTCGGAGGCCAAAAGCAAGAAAAAAGCCACCATTTTTATAAAACGCAAGATAAGCGACGAGGAATCCGAAGCGGTTCGAAAATTAAACCTGAAGGGAATTTATTTTACAAAGGAAACCAAGAGATTTTATCCAGAGCGAAATCTGGCATCCCATGTCCTTGGATTTACGGGCATTGACAGCCAGGGTCTCGACGGCGTGGAATTGATTTATGATAAGTATTTGAGGGGTGTTCCCGGCAGGATCGTATCGGAAACGGATGCCTTGAGTAGAAAACTTCCCTTTGGGGTAGAAAAGTACATACCTCCGGAAGATGGGCTTAACCTTCAGCTGACCATCGACAAGGTTATACAGCATATTGCCGAAAGGGAACTGGAAAAGGCCCTGGTAGAACATGGAGCAAAAAGAGGCACCATCATAGTTATGGACCCCAGGACCGGAGAAATACTGGCCATGGCAAACAAACCGGACTATGATCCAAATGATTTTAAAAAGTATCCGCCGAAATTGTGGCGGAACAGTGCTGTCTCGGATGTGTATGAACCGGGGTCGACTTTTAAGATAATAACAGCGTCCGCCGGTCTTGAAGAAGGCGTAGTTCGGCCCGACGATAAATTTTTCGATCCCGGGTACATAATCGTGTCGGGGGTCAGGATCGGTTGCTGGCGCCATGGAGGCCACGGCAGCCAAACGTTTGTCCAGGTAGTAGAAAATTCGTGCAATCCGGGTTTTGTAGAAGTAGGTATGAAACTGGGCAAAGACAGATTCGTAAAGTATATTAGGGGGTTTGGTTTTGGAGATACCACCGGCATTGATTTGCCGGGGGAAGCCCGGGGAATCTTTGATCCTTCAAAAATAGGCCCTGTGGAACTGGCCACAATCTCATTCGGGCAGGGCATTTCCGTGACGCCGATTCAATTGATAGCGGCGGTATCAGCGGTGGCAAACGACGGCAAGCTCATACAGCCTCACGTGGCAAAGGCCATCCTGGATAAAAACGGCAAGGTGATTCATGAATTTACGCCCAATGCGGTAAGGCAGGTCATTTCGCATGAAACCGCACAGGAAATGAAGAAAATCCTGGAAAGTGTTGTTACCAACGGCACCGGCGGTCGGGCAAAGATTGAAGGCTATAAAGTGGCGGGGAAGACCGGCACGGCTGAAAAATACGCCGCAGGTAAGTACGTGGCTTCTTTTGTAGGGTTTGCCCCCGCCGACGACCCCAGGCTCGCCGCACTGGTGATCATCGATGAGCCCATGGGCGGGACCATATACGGCGGGCAGATTGCCGGCCCGATATTTAAAAAGGTCATGGCGGACTCTTTAAATTATATTGGAATTAAGCCCGAAATGCCGCCGGAAGAAGACGGCCTTACGGTCAAGGTGCCCGATACCAGGAACCTCTTCGTGGAAGACGCCAAAAAAATCCTGGAGCAAAATGGGCTTTTAGCGCGGGTGGAAGGCGACGGCTATGTGGTGTGGGATCAGGTCCCGGCACCGGGTGCTGAAGTCAAGAAGAATTCCACGGTGATTTTAAAAGTGTCCGATTCGCGGACCAACAAAGACCCGGTAACGGTGCCAGACTTAAGGGGCAGGACAGTAAAGGAATCCAGCGACATATTGAACGCCGTCGGGCTGAATATAGAAATAAACGGCACCGGGTTTGCCGTAAAACAGACCCCCCCTCCCGGCGTTGAAGTGGGCCTCGGCACCACCGTAAAGGTGCAGTTCGATCAGATGGAATAAAACCTAAATTTCCGAAGATAATATTGAGGATAATATTAAAGTAAAAGAAGGGAATTTCAATGAAAATAAAAGAACTCGTTTCAAAGCTGTCAGGAATTTTATCTATAAACGGTTCAACCAATGCGGACATAACTTCTATAGTCTACGACTCCCGGAAGGCCGGAAAGGGTTCACTTTTTGTGGCCATAAAGGGCATGAGCGCCGACGGACATGAGTTTATTCCCCAGGCCCTGGAAAAAGGTGCGGTTGCCGTGATAGGCGAAAGGGATTTAAAGTTGGAAAACGCCGTTTATATCAGGGTGGCCAGCAGCCGGCGGGCTCTTGCGCAAAGTTCCGCATGGTTTTACGGCTACCCCGCCAGGAAATTAAAACTGATCGGTGTTACAGGCACCAACGGCAAGACCACAACCACATATCTCGTAAAGGCCATGCTGGATGAAGCCGGTATTAAAACCGGAGTAATAGGCACCATAGGAAACTGGATCGGAAATAAATTACTTCCGGCGGAACGGACCACCCCCGAATCCCTGGAGTTAAACCAGCTTTTCAGTCAAATGCTCGAGGAAGGTGTCGAATATGTAGCTATGGAAGTATCGTCTCATTCTTTAAAACTTTCCAGGGTGGACGGCATTGAGTTTGAAGTGGGCATTTTTACAAATCTTACCCAGGACCATCTGGATTTCCACAGGACTTTTGAAGACTATTTTAATTCAAAAAAGAAGCTCTTCGACTTTTCAAGAAAAGCAGTGATAAACGCTGACGATGAAAGCGGGCAAAAACTGATAAAACTGCTGGACATCCCGGTAACCTCATATGCTATCGAAAATAAAGCCGATCTCAAGGCTGAAAACGTAAAAATAACAGCCGGAGGAGTGTCTTACGACCTGATGGTGGGGAGCAGGAGAGTGCAGGTTTCTTACCGTGTTCCAGGCAGATTCAGCGTGTATAATTCGCTGGCGGCCATAGCCGCCGGACTCGCCCTGGGGCTTTCTCCGGATACCATGACAAAAGCTCTGGAAAAGGTGGAAGGTGTGCCGGGGAGGTTCGAAGTTGTTAAAAGTGGGCAGGATTTCACGGTTATAGTAGATTACGCCCATACGCCCGACGGCCTGGAAAATGTATTAAAAACCATAAAAAACTTTTGCACGGGGAGGATAATAACGGTTTTTGGCTGCGGCGGCGACAGGGATAAAAAGAAGCGCCCCATAATGGGGAAAATAGCTTCGGAGCTTTCAGATTATTGTATAATCACTTCTGACAATCCAAGAAGCGAAGATCCGGAGGCCATTATCGGAGAGATAGAGAAGGGAATAACGGCGGGAAATTACGAGATAATTCCGGACAGGAAAGATGCCATCAAAAGGGCCATAGAAATTGCCGAAAAAAACGATGTGGTTTTAATAGCCGGAAAGGGGCATGAGAATTACCAGATATTAAAGGATAAGGTTATCCACTTTGACGATAAAGAGGTGGCAGCAGAGTTTTTAAGAAAAAGGGGATCATGAGATGAAATTCAAAAGGATGATAGACCCCGACAGCGCATCTGGATAATAACATCATGCAAGAGTCAGGATGCGCACAGAAAATTGTAACAGAATGTGATATAATTCTGGTAAAAGCATCTCGGATATACCGTGCAAGAAACGGCACAGCTTATAATTTGGAGGGTCTTTAATTGAAAGCGGAATTCACTGCAGCTCTTATTTCCTTTATCATAGTGGCGGTTATGGGAATTCTCACGATACCGACGCTGGCCAGGCTCAAGTTCGGCCAGACTGTAAGGACCGACGGTCCGAAGCGGCATTTCAAGAAGATGGGAACTCCTACGATGGGGGGGATCATGTTCATACCCGCCATTGCCATATCAACTCTGATTATTTCCGGCGGGTCCGCCAATGTTCTTATGGCAATCCTCTCTATGACAGGATTTGCTATGATAGGATTTTTCGATGATTATATAAAGATAATTAAAAAAAGATCTCTGGGACTTCGGGCAAACCAGAAATTAATGTTTCAATTAATATTATCCATGACTATGACCTTTTATGCCTATAAATTTTTTCCAAAAACCGGTACGGTTTTAGCTCCATTCTTTCCAGGGGGTATAGAAACGGGCCTTTTATTTATACCATTTACCATATTTGTCATCCTGGGAACCGTAAATAGCGTGAATTTGACAGACGGACTTGACGGGCTGGTTTCCGGTATAGTGGCCATAATAAGCTTTTTTTATACGTTGATCTGCCTCTTTTTAGGCTTAAAAGACCTGGCTATTTTTGCAGCCTCGATAGGCGGGGCCTGTATAGGGTTTTTGATATACAATCATTACCCGGCCAGGGTATTCATGGGTGACACCGGGGCTCTGGGGCTTGGGGGAGCGCTGGCGGCTATGGCAGTACTGTCGGGAACACAGTTTTACCTGATCTTTTTTGGTATGATTTTTATTATAGAAACTCTTTCCGTGATCCTGCAGGTCATTTTTTTTAGAGTTACCGGCAGGAGGATTTTCAAAATGAGCCCCATTCACCACCATTTTGAACTGATGGGGTGGAGCGAACAAAAGGTGGTTTTGGCCTTCTGGTGCTTTACACTGTTGACCGGTGTAATGGGGCTTGCGCTCTTTGATTTGACCGGTTTGCCATGAAAAAGAAAGGGGAATGGTTATGGAGCTTAAAGGGAAAAACGTATTGATAATAGGGCTTGCCCGGAGCGGCATAGCGGCCGCCGTGGAGCTGGCTAAACTCGGAGCAAAAATCGTAGCCAGTGACGTAAAGCCGAGAGAGGAAATAAAGGACGCCAGAGCCCTGGAACAATATGGGGTGAATCTGGTGTGCGGAGGGCATCCCGTTGAACTGCTGGAAAACTGCGACCTCATTGTGGTAAGCCCGGGTGTTCCCGCCGATATTGAGATTCTAGAGGAAGCCCGGAAAAGAGATATACCGGTAATAAGCGAACTGGAGCTGGGTTACTGGTTTTCCAGGTCCCCCATTATAGCCGTTACCGGGACCAACGGTAAGACCACCACTACCACTCTGATCGGAGAGATATTGAAAAACGACGGCAAGAACATCTCTGTGGCGGGCAATATAGGCATACCCCTTGTAGGGGAAGTGGATAAAGACGGCCGGAAGGATTATATGGTGGTGGAAGTCAGCAGTTTTCAACTGGAAAACATAATGCATTTTAAACCCAAAATCGGCGTAATATTAAATATCACGGAAGACCATCTAAACAGGCACAAAACTTTTGAAAATTACGTGGAAGCTAAGGCCAGGATTTTTGAAAATCAGGATGAAAAGGATTTTGCCGTATTGAATTTCGATGATCCCACGGTGGTATCCCTGGCCAGGAGAGCCAAAAGTAAGGTCGTTTTTTTCAGCCGCAAGCAGGAACTGGCAAGAGGTGTTTATGTAAAAAACGGTGTCATTGTGATAAAGGAAAATGGTGAAATACACCCCATATTAAAGGCAACGGAACTGGGAATAAAGGGTGCCCACAATTTGGAAAACGCCCTGGCTGCCGTTGCGGTGGCATGGATCGTAAAGGTAAATTTAAACAATCTGGCGGAGACCCTGAAGGATTTTCACGGCGTGGAGCACCGGCTCGAATACGTCGCCACCATTGACGGTGTGAAATACATAAACGATTCCAAAGGCACAAATCCCGATGCCGCGCAAAAAGCCATCGAAGCTGTGGAGGAGCCCATAATACTGATAGCGGGCGGTTATGACAAGAAGAGCGATTTCACCGGATTTGTGGACTCTTTTAAAGGCAGGGTGAAAAAAGTAATACTGATAGGAGCCACCGCCGAAACCATAGAGAAGGCCTGCAGGAAGCAGGGTTTTTTCAATACGGAAAGGGCCGGTTCCATGAAGGAAGCAGTAGAGCTTGCCAGGCGCTCTGCTGTGCCTGGAGACGCGGTTCTGCTGTCCCCGGCCTGCGCCAGCTGGGATATGTTCCAGAATTTCGAGGAACGCGGGAGGGCCTTTAAAGAGGCGGTGTACGCTTTAAAGAGCTAGGAGGGGGTGAAAATTCATGAAATATAAAAAACCTCCGGACTTTGCCATCCTTTTTTCTACGCTGATATTGCTTTGTTTTGGGATTATAATGGTTTTCAGCTCCAGCAGCGTATGGGCGCTATATCAGCATAAAGACAGCTTCTATTTTTTGAAAAGGCAGATGGCATGGGCTTTTTTGGGGTTCCTGGCCATGATTTTTTTCATGAATTACGATTACTGGAATATAAAAAGGCACGAAAAAACCGTGGTTTTTGTTATGTTTGTCCTGCTGGCCATAGTTTTAATCCCGGGCATTGGCATTGAAATCAACTATGCCCGTCGATGGATCGGCGTTGGCTCCCTGACGGTACAGCCTTCCGAACTGGCAAAGCTGGGAATGGTTATATACCTTGCGTGCGGATTGGAGCGAAAGCAAGATAAGATAACCAATTTCTTCAGCGGGGTGGTCCCATTTTTGATAGTCACGGGGATTGTGTGCGGCCTCATTCTGGTGGAACCCCATTTGAGCGCGGCGGTGCTGATTGGGCTCAACACCATGATAATGCTGTTTGTGGCAGGCAGCAGCATTTTGCAGCTATTAGCCCTGGGGGCTGGCGGATTTGCGGGGGTTGTGGCGGCCATCTTAAGCGCACCTTACAGAATGAGGCGTTTTTTATCTTTTTTGAACCCGTGGGAGGATATACGGGACACGGGGTATCACATTATACAATCCCTGTATGCCCTTGGTTCAGGCGGATTGATCGGGGTCGGCCTGGGGCACAGCCGACAAAAGTTTTTTTACCTGCCGGAACCTCAAACCGACTTCATATTTGCTATAATA
Source organism: Thermorhabdus hydrogeniformans (assembly GCF_049310025.1). Taxonomy (NCBI): domain Bacteria; kingdom Bacillati; phylum Bacillota; class Clostridia; order Thermosediminibacterales; family Tepidanaerobacteraceae; genus Thermorhabdus; species Thermorhabdus hydrogeniformans. The sequence goes on from NZ_JBJYKD010000003.1 coordinate 74,169, forward strand.
GGAGAAGAACTGGGTTTTTTGGGAGCTTCCTTTGTTATGTTGCTTTTTATGTTTTTCATATGGAGGGGTTATAAGACGGCGCTCTCGGCTCCGGACCTTTTTGGCAGGTTCCTGGCTGCCGGACTTACGACTCTCATAGCCCTTCAATTTTTGATCAACATCGCCGTTGTCACGGCGTCTATGCCGGTAACGGGGATGCCCCTGCCGTTTATCAGCTATGGAGGCTCTTCCCTCACGATTACAATGACAGAGGTGGGCATTTTGCTCAATATTTCAAGGTATACGGAGGCAAAATGAAATGCCTGTAAAAAAATTCCTTTTAGCGGGGGGAGGCACCGGCGGTCATATTTACCCGGCCATAGCCATAGCCTCCCGCCTGAAACGCGATTTTCCCGATGCAAGAATTTTGTTTATAGGGACGGACAGAGGCCTGGAAAAACAGCTGGTGCCCAGGGCGGGCTTTCCATTGGAGAAGATCAGGGTGAAAGGTTTTAACCGCAAACTCTCTCTGGACACCCTTGTTTCTATTAAAGAGATGGTCCTGGGCGGATTGGATTCAATAAAAATTTTAATGCGTGAAAAACCGGATCTTGTAATCGGGACCGGAGGGTACGTGGCTGGCCCCGTTATATTTTTTGCGGCCCTTTTAGGCTTGCCTACTATTATTCATGAGCAAAACGTCAAACCGGGCGTCACCAACAGGATTCTTTCGCGGTTCGTGGACAAAGTGGCCGTAAGCTTTCCGGATTCGGTGAAATACTTTCCAAAAGGCAAAACGGTTTTGACGGGAAACCCCGTAAGAAGCGAAATCGCTGCCGGTGACCGCGCCGCTGCTTTAAAAAAATTCGGTCTTCGTTCCGAACTGCCGGTGGTGCTGTGCTTCGGCGGAAGCCAGGGCGCGGCCAGGTTAAATGAGGCAATGCTTTACGTCATAGAAAAGATTAAAAATTCCAGAAAGTTTCAGGTTATACACGTCACCGGCCAAAAACACTACAGCGGTTTTACCCAGATACTGGAAAATAAAGGAATAAGAATCGATGAACTGGAGCATATTAAATTAAAACCGTATATTTACGAAATGCAGGATGCGTATGCAGCCGCCGATCTGGTTATCTCGAGGGCCGGCGCCATCAGCATTTCCGAGATAACCCTGTGCGGCAAGCCGTCGATTTTAATACCGCTGCCGACGGCGGCCGACCGACATCAGGACTACAACGCGAACTTTTTGGAGAAAAACGGCGCTGGAGTGGTTATATACGATAGAGAACTTACGGGAGAAAAATTGTTGGGTGTAATTCGGGAGCTGGTATTTGATAAGGAAAGGCTCTCAAGAATGTCGGAGGCCAGCAGAAGTCTGGCCAGGCCGGAAGCTCTGGAAAACATTGTAAACGAGATAAAGAATCTTATAGACTAAAATTATTTACTTCATTTTTGCAGTATGTTAATATGATTTTGTACAAGCAATTAAACTGTAACAGGCGGAGATGGTGTAACATATCATATTTATATACCCACCCTATTGGTCTTACGGAAGGAGAGAAGCAATTTGACAGGCAATTATAATCGTATACATTTTATCGGTATAGGCGGAACAGGTATGAGCGGGATAGCAAAAATAATGATGAACCTCGGCTACGAAGTTTCTGGCTCCGATCTTAAAGCTTCGGAGGCTTTAAATCGGCTGAAAAGCTCGGGAGCCAAAGTGTATATAGGCCATAAGGCCTCCAATGTATACGGAGCCGACCTGGTAGTAATGTCTTCGGCTATCCCGGCGACCAATCCCGAATATATAATGGCGAAAGAATCAAACATCCCCATAGTTCACCGGGCGGATATGTTGAGCCTTCTGATGGCTCCCAAGAAGGGCATTGCGGTAACGGGCGCCCACGGAAAGACCACCACCACTTCCATGATTTCTTTGATTTTGGAAAAAAACGACTTCGATCCTACGGTCGTAATCGGCGGAGAGTTAAACGACATTGGCGGAAACGCCTCTTTGGGTCATGGAGATTACCTTGTGGCAGAGGCCGATGAAAGTGACGGTTCCTTTTTAAAATTAAATCCTTTCATAGCCGTCGTAACCAACATTGAGAACGATCACCTGGATCATTATAAGAACATGGATGCAATGAAGGAAGCCTTTAAAAAATTTATCGGAAATATAAAAGAAGGCGGTTTTGCAGTCCTGGGTAGCGACAATGAAAATGTTAGAGAAATAATAAAAGAAGTGAATAAAGAGCATTATACCTTCGGTTTAAATTACCCGGCGGATTATATGGTTAAAAACATCAGGGCTTACGGCATGGAATCCAGCTTTGACGTATACTTCAGAGAGAAATTTTTGGGGCGGGTGGAACTTCATGTTCCTGGAATGCATAATATATATAATGCGACGGCGGCCGTAGCTGTGGGAGATAGGCTGGGTATAAATTTCGACGGCATGGTACGGGCCTTAAAAATGTTTAGAGGAGTTCAGAGAAGGTTTCAAATTGTCGGCGATGTAGAGGGCGTAAAGATAATCGACGATTACGCACACCACCCCACGGAAATTAAAGCCACTTTAAAGGCTGCAAAATTATGCAATCCCAGAAAAATTTATGCCATTTTCCAGCCTCATAGATATACAAGGACCCGGATACTGGCAGAAGAGTTCGGCGGTGCCTTTGAGAATGCGGATGAGGTAATACTCACCCGCATCTACAGTGCTGGAGAAGCGCCGATTCCCGGCGTCACGTCGGAATTGATTTACAATGCTCTGATGCGAAATGGAAAGCAGGTGACATATATAGAAGAAATGGAGGCTATTCCCGATTATATTCTACCCAAACTGAAGCCGGGGGATTATGTTTTGACCATAGGAGCTGGAGATATATGGAATGTGGCCTGCAACATCGCCACCGGGTTGCAGAAAACTTTTTTAAAGGGAGGTAACAGGTGATTTCTCGGAGGTGAACTTAGTGGGGGCATATATTATAACCGGCGGCATCAGCCTTTCCGGCGAAATAAAAGTCCAGGGGTCAAAAAATTCCAGCCTTCCAATCCTGGCATCAACCGTATTGAGCGGGAAAAAAAGCATCATAAGGGATGTACCGATACTTAGAGATGTGGATGTAATGACGAATATACTGGAGCTGCTGGGAGCCGAGATTAAAAGAGATGAGCACGTCGTGGAAATCGATACGCAAAAGGTGGAAACTTATAAAGTTCCGGAACATCTGATGAGGGAGATGCGTTCGTCTATAGTGCTCATGGGAGCCCTGCTCGGGAGATTCGGGAAGGCGATAGTATCGTACCCCGGAGGATGCGAAATTGGCCCCAGACCCATCGACCTTCATTTGAAGGGTTTTAACTCGATGGGGGTCACTCTAAACGAAAGGCACGGTTTTATTTTTGCTGAAGCGAAAGAACTCAGGGGAGCGGATATACATCTGGATTTCCCAAGTGTGGGAGCCACTGAAAATTTAATGCTGGCGGGAACCCTGGCAAAGGGTAAGACGGTTATCAGAAATGCCGCAAAAGAGCCGGAGATCGTGGATTTGCAGAACTTTTTAAATAAGATGGGCGCTCATATTAAAGGAGCCGGCACCGACACGATAAAAATAGAAGGATGCCGGATAACAGATCTAAAATCGGTGGAGGACCATACGGTAATACCCGACCGCATAGCCGCGGGAACTTACCTGGTGGCGGGAGCCATCACAAGGGGACAAGTGACAGTAAAAAATATATTTTTGGAACACATGGAACCCATCCTGGCGAAGTTAAGAGAGGTGGGCTGCAAAGTTGAATGCGATGATGATAGGATTAAACTCTATGTGGATTCTCCCCTCAAGTCGCTGGATAGTTTGAGGACCCTTCCGTATCCCGGATTTCCCACGGATATGCAGGCGCCGATCATGGCCCTCCTGACTACGGTTGAAGGTACTTCAATTCTTACGGAGACCGTTTTTGAAAACCGTTTTAAGCACGCGGAAGAGCTCAGGAGAATGGGAGCGAATATCACCGTAAACGGAAATACAGCCATAGTGAAGGGGGTTAAAAAATTAACCGGCGCCATTGTAGAGGCCAAGGATCTTAGGGCCGGCGCGGCACTGGTTTTAGCCGCACTGGCGGCTGAAGGCGAGACCCGTGTGGAGGGTGCCCAGCATGTGGAAAGGGGTTATGAAGAATTAGACAAAAATTTAGCCCTATTGGGCGCAAAAATTGTCAAAAAAGATTAAAATAGTTTAAAATGTTTTATTTTAGTTTCTTTTTATACTTGATAAAAGGACAAGTGGTAGCATGGTTAGGAGAGATTGGGGACAGGAACCTTTTTACATCCCAAGAAAAAACAAGAAAATTAGCACAAAAAGACTATTGTTGTTGCTTCTATTTTTATGTATAATAGCAGTAATGCCGGTGGCCTATGGCCCTTTTTTTGCTGTTAAAAATATAGAAGTAACGGGGAACCGGAGCATTTCTTCGTCCGAAATAATAAAAAGCGTAAGCTATTTATACGGAAAAAGCCTCTTGATGGTAAGACAAAAAGAGGTGGTGCATAGGATTATGGATTCGGTCCCCGTGCAAGAGGTGAAAGTAGGTTATAAATTGCCTCACACTCTTATTATAAAAGTAAAGGAAAGAGAAATAGCCGCTGCACTTCCTTATCTTAGCGGGTTCGCACTTATAGACTCCCATGGAATCGTCGTCAAACTGGAATCCAGCTTGGAAAATTACTCAATCCCGGTGGTTACAGGACTCAATGTGACGAGCGCCAGAGTTGCCGACCGGCCGGTGGTGGACAAAAATCCCGATGCCTTTAGAATGCTTTTGAGTCTTGTTAGCAGTTTGTCGACCTTTTCAGCAGAGCTTTCGGAAATTCACGTTGAGAGTGATGCGGGTTCAAATAATGGTTGGACGTTTTACCTGTATACTCTGGATGGTTACCAGATTTATCTTGGAGACTTTGAGGAAAAAAAGATTCCAATGATAAAGGATATCCTTGATGATATTAGAAAAAACGGAAGGGGTAAGGGGATACTTGATATGAGCCATGAAACGCCTGTGTTCAAACCGCTGGAAAAGGCAACAACAAAAGATGGGGTGGGAGGTTAAACCATGAAAAACACCGCAAAGGCCCATTTTCTCATTGCTGCGGTATGTTTCGTGCTGGGGATGATGCTGGTTGCACAATTCAGGAGTGTTCAGATAAACGGCGGAGCCGTCACTTCCCTGCAAAGAGTTGAAAAACTAACATCAGATCTGAAAAATGCAATGGATGAAAAAGAAAAGCTGCAAAAAGAAGTAGTGGAATTGAGAAACAGGATAGCCGAATATGAAAGCTCGGTTTCAAGGGTCAGCGATATAACCGAAGCCATGCAAAAGGAACTGGAAAAAGCCCGGATGACAGCAGGATTGCTGGCCGGGTCGGGGCCCGGTGTCGTGATTACTCTGGACGACAGCAATGTGCCCAGGCAACCGGGGGAAGATCCGAACTTATTTTTGATTCATGACGAAGATTTGTTAAAAGTGATAAACGAATTGTTTGCGGCGGGTGCCGAAGCCGTTTCCGTCAACGGTCAGAGAATAATAGCCAACAGCGAAATCAGGTGTGTCGGTCCCACCATTATAATAAATTCCGTAAGACTTGCACCACCCTTTGTTGTGGAAGCGATAGGAGATCCGGACACACTGGAGAGTTCTTTAAAAATGAGAGGCGGAGTTATCGAATCCCTGGAGGTTTTCGGAATTCAAGTGAACATCAAAAAACAGGATAACATTAATATGCCGGCGTACAACGGTCCCATTCAATTCAAGTATTTTAAGCCGCAAAAGGCGGGTGAGAAGCAATGATTTATCCTTTGATAGGTTTGGCATTGGGTTTACTGGCGGGTATTTTATCTCCCATCACGGTTCCCTATTTATATGCCCCCTACATGTCCATAGCCATTCTGGCGGCGCTGGATTCGGTTTTTGGAGGGCTCAGAGCCATCGAAGAAAATAATTTTGACATGAACATTTTTATAACCGGTTTTTTCAGCAACGCCCTGCTTGCCGGATTTCTGGCTTATTTTGGGGACAGGCTGGGCATTCCCCTTTACTTCGCGGCGATATTTGCCTTTGGTGTCCGCATTTTCCAGAACCTTGCCATACTTCGCCGTGGAATAATCAGCCGAATTTTTTCTAAAAAATAGTCGACAGTTTGAAAGGGAATTTTATTTATTTGTTGAATTCTATAAGTGGAAGAACCTGTCCAAGGGGGATGGGAGGTGCAATTTTGGGGAGAAACCATATCGTGGCCAGCCTGGATCTGGGAACATCCAAGACCTGTTGCCTTATCGGAGAGATAACCCGCTCGGGTGACGTAGATGTAATAGGCTACGGTATTTCGCCCGCATCGGGAATCAAGAAGGGGATAATAACAAATATAGACACCGTTGTACAGAGCATAGCAAAAGCTGTGGAACAGGCTGAACAGATGGCAAATACCAAAATAAGCCATGTGGTCATAGGATTGTCGGGGGGCAGTATTGCACTGCTGAACAACAGGGGAGTTGTGGCTATCCCCCGGAGCGAGAAAGAAATAACCCCTCAGGATGTTGAAAGGGTATTACAGGCAGCCAAAATAATGGCCATACCATATGATAGGGAAATTATAGATGTGATTCCCAGAGAATTTATTGTGGACGGCTGTGACGGCATCAAGGACCCTGTAGGAATGGTGGGCACGAGATTGGAAGTTTCTGCCTGTATTATAACGGGGCTTTTAACGGCAATTCAAAATACAATAAGGTGTGTCCAGAAAGCGGGCCTTTTGATCGAAGGTATGGTGTTAAAGCCGCTGGCCGCCGCCGAAATGCTTTTGACCGCCGATGAAATGGACATGGGAGTTATTCTTGTGGACGTGGGTGCCGGAACCACAGAAATCGCCGCATTTCAAGAGGGCTGTATAATAGCTTATAGCTTGATCCCTATCGGGGGAGATTACATTACGAACGATATCGCCATAGGTTTGCGGTTGCCTTTTTCCCAGGCTGAGGAAATAAAACGAAGATATGCCTGTGCAAGAGTTTCGCTGGCTTCAGATAAACCCGAGATTGAGATAAAGAGCATAGGCGATACTTCCGGCAGAAAAATCTCCCAAAAAGAACTGACATTCATTGTGGAACCACGCATTCAGGAAATACTTTCATTTGTGATGGGCGAAATAAAAAATTTTAATTTGAAGTCTCCCATGCCCGCCGGGGTGGTATTAACCGGGGGGGGTCTGATACATATCAAGGGTTCCCTGGAAATGGCTCAACAGTTTTTCGGCCTCCCGGTGAGACTTGGCGTAACCGACGCATACGATAAAGAGCAAATTTTCACGGTGGCGCTGGGGTTGCTTTACTACAGGCTGAAACACAAGACCTTTGAAAACAAAAGCCTGGCGAGGGAGTCGCCGGCTTTCGGATTTCTTGAAAAGGCCAGGAGATTATTAAAAGAGTATTTTTGATGAGTGTTAGGAGGTTATAATGTGCTTGATTTTGACGTCGATCTGGAGCAATTTGCCAATATAAAAGTCATAGGCATTGGCGGTGGAGGCAATAATGCCATAAACCGCATGATCGATTCGGGCCTTAAGGGAGTGGAATTCATTTCGGTCAACACCGACGCCCAGGCACTTTACCTGTCCAAAGCCGATAAGAAAATTCAGATAGGAGAAAAACTTACCAAAGGCCTGGGGGCGGGTGCCAACCCCGAAATTGGTAAAAAAGCCGCCGAGGAGAGCAAAAGCGAAATAGAGGAAGCCCTGAAAGGTGCGGATATGATTTTTGTGACGGCGGGTATGGGCGGCGGAACCGGGACCGGAGCCGCACCGGTTATCGCGGAAGTTTCCCGGAGTCTTGGGATTCTTACGGTCGGTGTGGTCACAAAGCCCTTTGCCTTCGAAGGTAAAAAACGCATGGCAAATGCCGAAATGGGTATCGCCAACTTGAAAAACAATGTGGATACATTGATAACCATCCCCAACGACAGGTTGCTTTCCATTGCGGAAAAAAAGACATCTATCATTGAAGCTTTCAGAATGGCCGATGACGTTTTGAGGCAGGGCGTCCAGGGAATTTCGGATCTGATAGCCGTACCCGGCCTCATCAATCTGGACTTCGCCGATGTGAGAACCATCATGATGAATACTGGTTTGGCCCATATGGGCATTGGGAGGGGAAGCGGCGAAAACAGGGCGATCGAGGCTGCAAAGCAGGCCATATCCAGTCCTTTGCTGGAGACTTCCATAGAGGGGGCCAAAGGTGTGCTTTTAAACATTACCGGAGGAGCCAATCTGGGCCTGCTGGAAGTAAACGAAGCTGCAGAGCTTATTTCGGCGGCGGCGGACCCGGAGGCCAACATCATATTTGGTGCGGTGATCGACGAAAAACTCCAGGATGAGATAAGGATTACCGTAATAGCGACAGGATTTGATCAACCCAGGGAAAAGTCCGGGGAAATAGAGGAATTTGAAATAGGGCCCTTTGCGGAAGAAGACCTGGACATACCGGCATTTTTGAGAAGAAACCGAAAGAGGTAGAGCGCTTTAAACGGGCGCTCTTTTTTTATGGTTAAATCACGAAATGACATTTTTTTAAATTTCCGGGTGCTAAAATATATCATAAAAGACAAGAATGAGGAATATAGATTTTTTGTAGACTGGTGATATTGTTCTGGAGGAACACATGGTCATTTACTTTGATGTGGTGTTGTTGATTAATCTCATGATGAATTTTCTTATTTTGTGGCTTGTGGCCGTTGTCCTGAATTTAGAGAAAAGATTTTCGAGGCTTTTTGCGGGGGCGGCCGTTGGATGCCTGTTTTTGCTGGCCGTTTTATCACCCGGGTTTGCATTCCTGGAATCCACGGCGCCAAAAATTGCACTTTCCGCCGCCATATTGGTCGTGAGCTTCTGGCCTTTCGGCTTGAAGGATTTTTTAAAAATACTCGGTTTTTTTTATCTTATTTCCTTTATGGTGGGAGGGGGGGCTTTTGCATTTTTTTACTTTTTTAAACTGAAAGACGCGTTTTTCAAAGGTTACCTTTTAGTAAATAATATTTCAGTACCGTGGTGGATATTACTGGTTTCTTCGTCATTAATTTTATTATTTTTTAAATACATGTGGCCTCTTATATATCAAATACTTTCCAGAGACAAATTGCTGGTGCCTGTAACCGTAATGTTTGATAAGAAGCGGTTGGAGTTAAAAGCATTAATTGACACCGGCAATGATCTGCATGATCCCATAAACGATTATCCTGTCATCATAGTGGAGTTTGGCGCTGTGAAAGACCTCTTTAACCCGCCTCTTCGGGAAGCCCTGGAAAAAGGGACAGAGGAAAGCCTGAGGGAAATAGGGGACGTTATATCAGATTCGGGCTGGGCTTCACGTTTAAGACTTATACCATTTGAAAGTATTGGAAAAAGCAAAGGTATGATGGTTGGTTTTAAACCCGATCTGGTGGTGATTAATTTTAATAACAGAGTTTTCGAAATAAAAAATGCCGTTATAGGGATTTATCAGCGGGTTCTGTCACCGGACGGCGCATACTGCGCCCTGCTCAATCCCGATATTTTACTATGAATAAAAAATGCTGGAGGGGAAAGCTTATGATTGGGCCAAAAAAAATTAATTTTAAGCTCGCAATCGTTCGATTGTTGAAATGCTTCTGCATATTGAAAAGATCCGCCGTGTACTATATAGGCGGAAGCGAGGCGCTGCCGCCGCCGCTGACGGTTGACGAAGAAAGCCTCCTGCTAAGTAAACTTGAGGGGGGCGATACGGGAGTAAAAAGCATCCTCATCGAGCGCAACCTCAGGCTGGTGGTTTATATAGCCAAGAAGTTCGAAAACACGGGCATAGGCGTGGAAGATCTGATTTCAATAGGCACAATTGGCTTAATAAAAGCAATAAATACCTTTGACCCCAACAAAAAAATAAAACTGGCAACATATGCCTCAAAATGTATTGAAAATGAAATACTCATGTATATGAGAAGAAACAATAAGACCAGGGTGGAAGTCTCCTTTGACGAGCCTCTGAATATTGACTGGGATGGAAATGAACTGTTATTATCCGACATTCTGGGGACGGATAATGACATGATATATAAGTGCATAGAAGAGGAAGTGGACAAAGAACTTCTGGACGCGGCTATGAAACGCCTTTCAAAGAGGGAAAGATGCATCATTAAACTGCGCTTCGGCCTGAACGGAGGGATCGAAAAGACACAGAAAGAGGTGGCGGATCTACTGGGGATATCTCAGTCTTATATTTCGCGACTGGAAAAAAGAATAATAAAAAGGCTCAAAAAGGAAATGGTCAGAATGATGTAAAAATGTAGGGATATGTATAAAAACCTCCCCGGCTGGTAAGACTTTTAAATGAAATCTCGGAGAGACAGGGGGAGGTTTATGATTTTAAATAAAGTTGAAATCTGTGGAGTTAATACTTCAAAGCTCCCGGTACTTTCCAGCAGCAAAATGAAAGAACTTTTTCAACTCGTTAAAAAAGGCGATAAAGAAGCGCGGGAAAAACTGATAAATGGCAACTTGAGACTGGTCCTCAGCGTAATCCAGAGGTTTAATAACCGGGGAGAGTATGTTGACGATCTGTTTCAGGTAGGCTGTATCGGCCTCATGAAGGCGATAGATAACTTCGATTTGAACCAGAATGTAAAGTTTTCCACTTACGCGGTTCCCATGATAATAGGCGAAATCCGCCGGTATTTGCGGGACAACAACCCCATAAGGGTAAGCCGATCCCTCCGGGATGTGGCGTATAAAGCGCTTCAGGTCAGGGATAACCTGGTAAACAAGAATTCCCGGGAACCTTCCATAAGTGAGATAGCCAGAGAGATGAACGTCCCCAGCGAAGAGATAGTATTTGCGCTGGACGCCATACAGGAGCCCATTTCCCTTTTTGAACCCATTTACCACGATGGGGGAGATCCCATATTTGTAATGGACCAGATCAGTGATGAAAAAAACCAGGACGAAAACTGGCTCCAGTGCATATCAATAAAGGAGGCCATGCAAAAGTTAAATGAAAGAGAAAAACGCATTCTTAGCCTCAGGTTTTTCGAGGGGAAAACACAGATGGAGGTCGCCCAGGAAATTGGCATATCCCAGGCTCAGGTGTCGAGGCTGGAAAAAGCAGCCCTGAAACACATGAGAAAGTATATATAGTTTTATGTATTAACCTATATTGAGGGGTGACAGTATAATGATAAAGTTTATTTATAGATCCATTATGGTGGTTATTGCCGCTTTAATCTTGAGCAATTTCTATTTTGCACCGAGAAGCGTGGTGGCTTATAACACCAATAATTTGACTTCGGTAAGCAGGACGGTATACCGGGATTTTTTGAAACTGGCCCAACAGAATTAAAGTATGTATAAAAAGGCCTTTTTTAAAAAGGTCTTTTTTTTATCACATTTTGGCCCGGACCGGAATATAATTAGTTATAAATAGGAAAAGCCATGGGGGGGGTGTATGGTTTGATCAAGACATCAGACTTGAGGCAACGGGAAGTCATAAATATTGTCGATGGAAAAAGGCTTGGCTTTGTGAGCGACCTGGACATAGATCTGGAGGAAGGCAGGATAAAGTCCATCATAATACCCGCTCAAAACAAGTTAATCAGTTTTTTCAGCCATGGAGGCGATTATATCATACCCTGGGAGCAAATTAAAAAAATTGGCTCCGATGTGATTCTTGTGGAACTGAGAGAATTTGTAAATGCCAAGAAAACCGAAAAGAACAATAACTTTTAATTTGTCGAAAAAAACATTATACATTATAATAGTATTGGGGAGGTGAACCGGGTGAAATGCCCCTTTTGCGGCTATCTTGACAGCAAAGTTGTGGATTCAAGACCGACGGAAGAAGGAAGTATTATCAGGAGGCGCAGGGAATGCCCTTCTTGCAAAAAAAGGTTTACAACTTACGAAAGGGTGGATGAACTGCCGCTCATGGTGATAAAGAAAAGCGGGAACCGGGAGGTCTTTAATCCCCATAAGATAATAAACGGACTTATAAAGGCATGCGAAAAAAGGCCGGTGCCGCTTGAAGTTTTGCAAAATATAGCCTACGACGTGGAAAAAGAATTGAAGAATTCCATGGAACAGGAAGTTGAAAGTGGAAAGATCGGCGAAATGGTGATGAAAAGATTAAAGGAAGTGGACGAGGTGGCTTACGTCAGGTTTGCTTCGGTTTATAGACAATTTAAAGACATAAACTCGTACATAGAAGAGATTAACAAACTAAAGAACAATAAATCATAACTACCGGGAGGAAATTAAATGCCCTGGGAAAGTAGCAGAAAAATAAAAGAACTTGCGGCGGATGAAACATCTTTTGTACCCGTGAAGAGTTTCGGATCGGTTCCGGTCAACGTGGCACTTGTATTTCCAAATTCATATAGTCTGGGCATGTCGAATCTGGGGTTTCATTCCATGTATTACCAGATTAACTCAAGAGACGATTCTCTCTGTCACAGGTCGTTTCTTTCGATGGGGCCCACCGATTTTTCCGGCGCGGTGGTCATGGAATCTTACCAGCCTGTCAACCTTTATGACATCGTGGGTTTTTCCGTTTCCTTTGAAATGGACTACATCCACATCCTGAAAATTTTGGACAACTCCCGCATCCCGGTTTTTTCCAAAGACAGGAAAAGCCCCCTGGTCATGGCCGGCGGCCCGGCGGTTACCTTCAATCCCGAACCCCTGGCGCCATTTGTTGATTTTTTTGTAATCGGCGAGGGCGAAGAGATCATTCATGAAATTATTGACAGATACAATGCTCTCAGGAATTTGCCAAAAGAAGAAATTCTGGAGGGCCTTTCCCGGATCGAAGGGGTTTATGTTCCTTCCTTTTACGATATCGAATACGATGAAAAAGGTGGGGTTTCAGATTTCAAGACCAAAGGCCCGGCGCCTCCACGCGTAAAGAGGCGCTGGATAAGGGACCTCGACCGTTACAGCACCGAGTCGGTTGTTCTAACTCCTCACACGGAATTTAAGGATATGTTCCTGCTGGAGGTTTCGAGAGGCTGTGGAAGGAACTGCAGATTTTGTATGGCAGGTTACTGCTATCGTATTCCCAGGGTGAGATCGCTGGAAAAAATTATGGAAAGAGCAGAATTCGGAGCAAAATTCAAAGAAAAGGTAGGCCTCGTGGGTGCGGCCGTCTCCGATTATCCCCGCATCGATGAACTTTCGGAAGAATTCATGAAAAGGGGTATTAAATTTTCCGTGTCTTCCTTGAGGGCCGATACTCTGCGGGAACCGCTGGTGAAAGGGCTCGCCTTCAGCAACCACAGGACTTTAACCATCGCCCCTGAGGCCGGTTCTCAGAGGCTCCGGAAAGTAATTAACAAGGGCATTACCGAAGAGCATGTGTTAGATTCGATAAAAATGGCCCATAAATACCACATTGAAAATATAAAACTCTATTATATAGTTGGCCTCCCGACCGAAACCGATGAAGATATAGATGAGATGATCGGCTTTTTGAGTCAGGTCAAGAAATTTATGAAGAGCATTGGAAATAAAACCGGTCATCTTTCCATCAGCGTGAACCCCTTTATACCCAAGCCTTTTACCCCTTTCCAGTGGTTTGGAATGGAATCCGTTGAAATAATCAGTGCCAGGATAAACAAACTCCACAACCGGTTAAAATCCCAGGGGATAAGGGTTTTGTTTGAAAGCCCCAGGCTTTCAGAGATCCAGTCGGCCCTTTCGCGGGGGGACCGCCTGACGGGTTTTTTGCTCCACGAAATTTACAGGCGGGGGGGCAAAGCCCAGGCCTACAGGAAGGTCCGGATTGACAATAAGGGCGTAGAATTCTATGCCCACAGATCTCTGCGGGAGGAAGACACCCTGCCGTGGGATCATATAGATATCGGTTTAAAAAAGGGATTTTTTGCCAGTGAATGCAGAAAAGCGGTAAAGGGTGAACCCACCCGCAGATGCGACGGTGAAATTTGTAAAGTCTGTAATATTTGTCAGCTTAAATAAAAACAGGAGGTTTGCAAGTTGACTTTTGAACTCAGGGAGCGGTGGGGAGTACAATTTCTGATAATCCCCTCTTTTGAAAAGACGGGTCTTGTGAAACACGGCTTTTCCACCCGCATAGGGGGGTTCAGCGAAGGCCATTATAGATCCCTGAACCTGGGGTTAAAAAAAGACGACGACAGGGAGTCGGTGCTGCGAAATTACAGCGTTTTCTGCGGTGCGCTTGGTATTGATGTTGAAGATCTGGTGGTATCTGACCAGGTGCACGGCAACGAGGTTTACGAGGCAACGGCCGTCGACAGGGGCAAAGGGATATGGAGGCCTTCGGACATAAAAAATAAAGACGCGCTTATGACAAGGACAAAAGGTGTGGCCCTGGTCACTTATTATGCCGACTGCGTCCCGCTGTTTTTTTTGGATGTAAAAACACCGGCGGTGGCTCTCGCTCATGCCGGATGGAGGGGGACCGCCAAAAAGACGGGCCAAAAGACCGTTTCCGAAATGGTGAGGAAATTCGGCTCCAGGCCCGAAGATATTCTGGTTGGCATAGGCCCGTGTATAAGAAAATGCTGTTACGAAGTGGATGAACCGGTGGTGAAGGAATTTAAGGAGGCTTTTGACAGCTGGGAGACCTTTTTTGAATACAAGGAAGCCGGCCGCTGGATGCTGGACCTTGTTCTTGCCAACAGGATGCAGCTGGAAGAGGCAGGAATAAAGCCTTCAAATATAGCTGTTAGCGATTTCTGCACATCCTGCCGGAACGATCTTTTCTTTTCGCACCGGGCCGACCGCGGAAAGACCGGGAGCCTGGCGGCCATTATTGAACTGATATAGAAAGTTACCATCTGGGGGAGGATTTATGACGAAAGAAAAAATCCTTATAGTTGATGATGAACCGCATATACTGGAACTGGTTCGCTACAATTTGGAAGCCAGCGGATTTAAGGTGATCGAAGCGATGGACGGCAAGACGGCCATCGAGTTAACAGAATCACAAAGGCCGGATTTAATCCTGCTGGACCTGATGCTGCCGGGCGTTGACGGTCTGGAAGTCTGCAGAATTCTCCGAAGACAGAGCAGCACCCGGGACATACCCATCATTATGCTCACTGCAAAGGGCGAAGAAATTGATAAGGTTTTGGGGCTCGAGATAGGTGCCGATGATTATATTACCAAACCCTTCAGCCCGAGGGAATTGACGGCGAGGATAAAAGCGGTTCTCCGCAGATCCTCGCCCGAAAAAAAGGAGAACGTCATTAAAGCGGGCGGCCTGACCATAGATGTTGAAAAATACGAGGTTACGGTGGAGGGGGAAAAGCAGGAATTCACACCCAAGGAGTTTGAGCTTTTAAAACTACTGGCTTCCAACCCGGGCAAAGTTTTTTCCAGGGAATATCTTCTGGAAAATATCTGGGGTTACGATTACCTCGGGGATACCAGGACGGTGGATGTGCATATCAGGCACCTGCGACAGAAGATAGAAAAGGATTCCGACAGGCCGGTGTATATAGAGACCGTCAGGGGGATCGGATACAAGTTTAATGAACCGGAGTGATTTTTTTGCAAAAGAGACTCGCCAAAAAACTTTTTGTACTGGTTGCTGTGTCCATCGGAATAGTGAGCCTTCTTTCTTTTTCAATTTTTCAAAGCTATTTTCTGAAAAGCAGAGTAAGCGATGTTTTTTCAAGCGCGGTACTGGTAAAAGACATCGTTGAGCGGGCTGTGGCCGGCGGCCACCCAATTGACCAAAAGGAGGTTGTATCTTTATCTCGAAACATAGGAAAGGATATTGTGGTAATAGAAAACGGGATAGTAATAGCTAGTTCAGAAAGTCCGGAGAACGCGGGCGAAAGGGACCGGTTTTATTTCAGGTTCACTCCAGGCCGGGAGCATACGGTGAGAGTCTCTTCTGTTCGGGAGATGTGGAGCAGCGGGAAGATATTTGCCGTTGTCCGGGCAAGTTTTCCTGAAGGTAACTCCGGGATAATCGCCGTTTCGACGCCATTTCTGCCGGTTAAAAAATTGGTTTCGAAAATAATTTTGACGGTTTTTCTGGGTTCGATACTGGGGGGACTGGCGGCTTTATTTCTGTTAAAAAAGTTTTCATCGGCACTAGTGAAGTCTATAAAAGACATGATCGATGTGGCCAGGGCCATTTCAAGTGGCAATTTTTCCGGGTCAATCAGAGTTGAATCAGACGATGAGCTGGGGCAGCTGGGCGAAACCCTGAATACCATGTCGGGAAAGCTGCGGGAAACACTAAATGAACTGGACGACAGGACCACCAAGATGGAAGCCATATTGAGCAGCATGGTTGACGGAGTTGTGGCGGTGGATACTGGCGGCAGGATAATGCTTTTTAATCCGGCGGCGGAAAAAATTTTTGAAACAAGCGAAAAGGAAGCTCTGGGCAGGCACCTCATAGAAGTCGTAAGGAATTACGAATTAAATGAAATAGTAAGCGAAGCCCTTGTAAGCGGGGAAACTTCGTTTAAGGAACTGGTACTCCTCCCCAGCGAGCGAATTCTCAGGGTGCATGTAAGCCCTTTTAAAGACAAAAACGGCAGGATTCTGGGCATAGTAGCCGTAATCCGGGACATTTCAGAGCTGAGAAAACTGGAAAAAATGCGCTCGGATTTTGTGGCGAATGTTTCACACGAACTCCGCACACCTCTCACTTCCATAAAAGGTTTCGTCGAGACCCTCCTCGACGGAGCTTACAGAGATCCGAACCTCTCCAAGAGATTTTTAAAGATTATAGATTTTGAAACCGGAAGGTTACACAGGTTGATAAGCGACCTTCTGGATTTGTCCCAGCTGGAGACCAACCAGATAAAACTTCGAATGGAGGATGTTGACATTGCGGGTGCGGTGGATGAGGTGATGGTTATTTTTAACGAGCGCATAAAAGAAAAGCACCTGGAATTTTCAACCCGTTTTCAGGAAAACCTGCCCAAGGTAAAGGCGGATCCTGACTGGCTGCGTCAGGTGTTTATAAATCTTATAGACAACGCCATAAAATACACCCCCTCCGGCGGAAAGGTGTGGATCGAGGCTGAGGAAAAGGGCGAATTCGTGGAAGTAAAGGTCTGTGACACGGGTATAGGAATCCCCGAAGAGGACTTACCCAGGGTTTTTGAAAGATTTTATCGAGTAGATAAGGCCAGGTCCAGGCAGCAGGGGGGGACCGGTTTGGGGCTCTCGATCGTAAAACACATTATAAAATCACAGGGAGGGGATATAAGGGTTGAGAGTAAAAAAAACGAGGGAAGCAAGTTTATTTTCCTGCTAAAAAAATCCGCTTAACATATTTTTAAGATTAATATAATAGAACCTTAACAAAACAGGCTTACAATTTTGATGTAAGGAGGCGAGTGAAAATAGAAAAGAAAATAGAAAATAAGATATATACCGAAGGTTTAAATCTGTTTTACGGAAATTTTCAGGCCTTAAAAAATATAAAGATAGAGTTGAAAAAGAATAGAGTTACCGCCCTTATAGGCCCCTCCGGGTGCGGGAAATCAACTTTTCTGAGGACTTTAAACCGGATGAACGATTTGATAGACGGGGTGAGCATTGAAGGCAAGATTATCCTTGATAACAAAAATATATACGACCCTGATGTGGATGTGGTGGACCTGAGAAAAAGAGTGGGCATGGTATTTCAAAAGCCGAATCCCTTCCCCATGTCGATTTATGACAACGTTGCCTACGGCCCCAGAATTCACGGCAACAGGGATAAAAAGAAGCTGGATGAAATAGTGGAAAAAAGCCTTAGAGGAGCGGCGCTCTGGGATGAAGTAAAGGACAGGCTCAGGGACTCAGCAATGGGCCTCTCGGGCGGACAACAGCAGAGGCTCTGCATAGCCAGGGTCCTTGCCGTAGAACCGGAAGTGGTATTGATGGACGAACCATGCTCGGCACTGGACCCAATATCGACCATGAAGGTAGAGGAATTGATTGAACAGCTTAAAGAAAAATACACCATAGTAATAGTAACTCACAACATGCAGCAGGCCGGGCGCATTTCGGATTATACGGCCTTTTTCCTGGCGGGCGAACTCGTGGAGTTTGGCCCGACGGAAGACCTCTTTTACAACCCGAAAAATAAGAAAACCGAAGACTATATAACCGGGCGTTTCGGTTAAAGGGAGGGGCAAAAATGACTACTGTGAGAGCGTCTTTTGACAGAGAGCTCAGAGAACTGCAACAGGATATACTGAAGATGGGCGGTATGGTGGAACAGCAGATATACAACGCCGTGGAGTCCCTTGTCAAAAAGGATGAAAAACTGGCGAATAAAGTCATAGAAGACGACGATATAGTGGATGATATGGAACACCGGATAGAAGACAGGTGCGTCAAGCTTATAGCCAGGCAGAATCCGCTGGCTAAGGATTTAAGGGTCATATTTACGGGGGTGAAGATAGCCACCGATTTGGAGAGAATGTCCGATAACGCTATAGACATCGCCAGGACCACCATAAGACTCCTGGGCCAGCAGTATATTAAGCCTTTAATCGATATTCCCCGAATGGCGTATTTGACAAGGGAGATGGTGAGGACGGCCCTGGACGCTTACATCAACCAGGATGTGGAAGCGGCGCAGAAGGTGTGCGACGCCGATGATGAAATCGACCATCTCTATTCCCAGATCTTTCGGGAGCTCCTGGTAATTATGATGGAAGATCCCCGGACCATTTCTCAGGCCACACAGCTGTTGTTTGTCGGCAGGTTCCTGGAGCGGATCGCCGACCACGCTACAAATCTGGGTGAATGGATAATATATCTGGTTACCGGGGAGAAAAAGGAACTGAATAATTAAGTTTAAAAAGGACTTAATAATAAACGGCCGGTGTGGCAAACGCTACGGCGGCCGCTTTTTATTTTTTATTTGGACTTAATGCACTTTTAGTGCCAGTATTAATGCCTATCACCGGCGGCACTATCGGGAAAATATGATATCGGGCTGTTCGTCGTTTCGGAACGGTATTCAGAACAGTATAAAACTAAAACTCCCAGGGCATTATAAAAAAAGAAATTTCATCAAAATGTGAGGTGTTTAGAGTGCCTGTCGGTGTTATCCTGCTGCTGGTAATAGCGGTGCTTATTTATTTTGGTCTGTTGCAGAGGGTTTTAGACAGGATGCACATGTCCGATAAGCTGGCTTTAATTTTTATCGGAGCCATGATATTGGGAACATTTATACCGAACATACCGCTTGGAATGGGCCTTTCCATAAACCTGGGAGGAGGTGTGGTGCCGATAGTTATCGCCGTCTATCTCATCGCCACATCAGATACGGGCCGGGAAAAAATGCGGGCCATTGCCGCTTCAATAATTACGGGTATAGTCATCTATGCCGCCGGGAGGCTCTTGCCGGCAGAGCCGGGGACCATGTTTATAGACCCGATCATAGCCTTCTCCATCCTGGCGGGTATTATCGCTTATATATTCGGCAGGTCGCGCAGGGGGGCTTTTGTTGCCGGTATATTCGGTATCATTTTAAGCGATATTTTTTACGCCCTGGGAGCCACCACAAGGCCCGTGGGGACCACCATCGGTGGAGCCGGCGTCTTTGATGCGGCTGTACTGGCTTCGGTTATCGCGGTGGCTCTGTGCGAAATTGTCGGGGAAACCCGGGAAAAACTCCAGGGAGGCACCGCTAAAGCCAAAAAAGAGGCTAGAGAAAACCCCGAGATGGCCAGCATGCTTGCTGAGGACAGAGAAGAAGGTGAAGACAATGATAATGAGAGCAATCCGTAAGTTGACCGTACTTTCTTTGGCGTTATTTCTCGCCATGGGCGTGTATATTTCCGATGTAAAGGCCGAAGAAGAAAAGGAAGAGGGTTTTTTTACCGTTTATGAAGAGGGGTCGAATAAGAAGATATTTGTCACCGGCATGGTGGTGAATGTTGGAGACCAGTATCTTGATGAGGATAACAAAATGTACGAAATCGTTAAAGTTTCCGGGGACACAGCTTACGCCCGCTTCAAAGAAAGGGTCGACATCGAACAGGCGCTTGATTTACCGGAAGCAATGGCCATGGCCAGGGGGATACAGGACGATTATAACACAGTGAAGGTCTCGGATCTTAAAAAAGAAAAAGTTGTGGGCATCTACCATACCCACAGCGACGAATCTTACATCCCCACCGACGGCAAACCCAGCATCCCTTACAGAGGAGGGATTTTTAAAGTTGGAGATTCTCTGGCCGCGGCTCTAGAGAGAAAGGGGATTAAAGCGGTTCATTCCTACCGGCCTCACGATCCTCACGACTCCATGGCTTATCAGAGATCCCGTCGTACCGCTATGGAAATTTTAAAGAAAGGTCCAGACGCCGTAATAGACGTACACCGGGATTCGGTACCAGCCGAAGAATACCATGGCAATGTGAACGGCGAGTCCCTGGCGAAGGTCCGGCTGGTGGTAGGGAGACAGAACCCTCAGATGAGCGCCATCAACAATTTCGCATGGCAGTTAAAAGCCAACGCCGACAGGAAATACCCGGGTCTCATAAAAGGGATTTTTTACGGGAAAGGCAGTTACAACCAGGACCTTTACCCGCGGACAATTCTAATTGAAGCAGGCACCTATACCAATTCAAGATATAACGCTCAGGAAGGCGTCGATTATATGGCGGATGTAATAGCCACCACTTTGTACGGCCCGGATTACGCAAAAAAAGTTACCCCCGGGGGAGGAACCACCACTCAAATCCCCGGGGAAAACAGGGGAGCTTCAAGGGCGCTCCTGTGGATAATAGGCATTGGAGTTGTGGGCTTTATAGTTTACCTGCTCATCAGCACCGGTGGCATCAATGAGCTTTCGGCAAAAATGAAGCGCTTTATAGGTTCAGAGTTTGTAAACTTTTTGGGCAATGTGAATAAACTATATTCGAGAAATGCAAAGAAAGACAAAAACGGTGACCAGCGAGAAGACGGCAGCAAAAATGATGAATGATGAATTTTTGATGTCAAAATACCTTACGGTAATAGCAGCAGGTGTTACAATGGGGACCCTGGCCCGGATATATATGCTCCGGGCGGATTACAGGCAGTACCCCAGCTACCCCCAGGGTTACCTGATTCACATCTCGCTGGGGTTGATTGCGGCGTTTTTGGGAGCGGTAGCGGTGCCGGCGCTGGTCGCCAGGGAATATACGGCAGTAACCTTTTTGGCCTTAGCGGCTCAGCAATTCCGGGATATCCGGGAAATGGAGCGAAAAAGCCTTGAAAACATCGAAGATACGGAACTGGTCCCGCGGGGGGCGGCTTACATCGAAGATATAGCAAAGGCTTTTGAATCCAGAAATTACCTGTCCATTTGGACCGCGCTGGCCACCAGTTTCGTTCTCCAATTTTTTAAAAATATCGGGGCATCAATAATTACTGGTATAGGGATAATGTTGATTTTAAGCCTTTTCGCAAAAAGAAAACAGATAAAGGATATCGCCGTGGTGAGACCCGCAGAGGTTCATTTTGAAGATACCCTTTTGTGTATTGAAAATATCGTTGTGATGAATGTGGGCCTTCCCGAGTCCAGAGAAATTTTTGAAAAAAAGGCTCTGGCCGTGATGATAGAGCCCAGGGATGACAATGCCCGCGCCACCCTCGCCAATCTGGGGCAGCGCCAGGCCATAGTCCATGATGTGGCGGCTCTTCTGGGGGTGAAAAGGGATATCACCGATGTGGATTTTGTCCCCCTTGCCAGGCTTGATCTGGAAACGGGAAAAGTCGGCCTTGTAATAGTGCCTATGGAACATGACATCGAGAGCCTTATCCAGGCCATAAATAGGGTCCCGGTTTTGGAAAGTTGCAGGAGAAAACCGCTGGAATCCTGGGCTGGCAGAAAGGCAGCCGATTAGGTGAAGGGTATGGATAACATAGGGATAAAAGAGGTCATCCTGGCCGTCGTCACTATAAATAAGGAGCAGACGGCCTCGGGAGTACCGGTGTTCTACGCGCGAGATGAAAAGGAAAGGAATAAGATAGCCCTGTATCTGTGCAAAATACTCTCGGCCATGGCTCATGATCTGGAAAATGGTTCCTACATCATCGTCCGACACTGATGGGGGATTAAATTTGAAAGTTATATATTCCTGCTACTGGGGCAGCTACCTTGCTGTGGTGGCTGCTTCGTTGCATCTAGGTAAGATAAAAGCAGGACAATTTAAAGATGAAGAAATCTTAAAACTGCCCAGATTTAACGGTATCACATACCCGCAGTTGGGAGAGCTTTTTTATATGGGGACCGACGACCTGGGCCGCAGGATTTATGTCATGGGTTCCAAAAGTACCGGCCGCGTTATAGAGAGGACGTTGAACGGCCTTGCCGAAATATACGGCCTTGGGAAGAACTCGGTGGATTTTGTTGATCTGAACGCCCACAGCAATTTTTATATATCGCTGGGCAGCTGTTTGATTCATAAATTCAGGCTGGAAAAAACGGGTCTTGCTCTTGTTCTGAAAGGAATAAGGAAAAGCATGAATGGGCTGGAAAATACCGTGCTGAAAGTGAAAAACGAGCCCGACTATACAAAAAAAGGTTAAAAAAGGATGATGGTATGAGGATTTTTTATTACTGCTACGGGAGCGCCCATTCTTCTGTGGTAGCTGCTTCCATTCACCTCGGTTTTTTGCCTGCCGACCGGGTTCCCCCTCCCGATGAATTCAGGAAATTGCCCCATTACGACAGAACCAATTCTTTTGAAATCGGGACTCCTTTTTTTATGGGAAAAGACGAGTACGGTTCCGAGATATTTATAATAGGCATGACCAGCCAGAGGGAGCTTGTCAAGAAGGCCATTGTTAGTTTTTTAAAACACTCGGGGGTAAATACATGCGATTTAATGATGGTAGACACTCTGAGAAATGTAAATTTAAAAACCAAGATCGGGGGATTTATGTCGCGCAGGTTGGGGCTTGTAAAACTGGGGAGGCCGCTAACCATACAGGGGATACGGGAAAAATACTTTGAATTTGTCCAACTGGTTGACAGCGTTAAAAAAGCCGAAGGCCTGAGTTTAAACAAAACTTGACTTCCAAATCCTTTTTGGTAATAATATTAGTAGTAGGTAATATAAGTTACTATAAAAAATGAGGTAAAAATGGGCAAAAAGGCTGTAATAAAAGCTGTTCAACCGCATAGCATCGCCGCCAGCATAGGTCTTTCGCCCGGTGACGAGATCTTGAGGATAAACGGCCGGTGTTTCGGCGATTTTCTGGACTACAAATATTTAATCACAGAAGAGAAACTCGATGTGGAAGTCAAAAATAAAAATGGTGCCGTAAATCATTTCACGGTACATAAAAATTTTGACGAGAACCTGGGTATTGAATTCGAAAATCCTTTAATGGATGATATTATTCGCTGCAGGAATAGATGTATATTTTGTTTTGTGGACCAGATGCCACGCGGTTTGCGAAAATCCCTTTACGTTAAGGACGATGACTATCGGCTTTCCATTGTCAACGGCACATTTATTTCGCTCACCAATCTTTCTCAAAAGGACTTCCACAGGATTGTTACCCTGGGGCTCAGTCCGCTCTACATATCGGTACACGCTACTTCCGCAGAAGTGCGCAGGTTCATGCTGAAAAACCCGCGTTCGGGGGAGATTTTGGAAAAGCTTAAGTTTCTGGCGGACCACGGCATCTCGGTTCACACCCAGCTAGTACTGTGTCCCGGCATAAACGACGGGAAAGTGCTGGATCAAACCCTTGAGGACCTGGCGGCCCTGTGGCCTCACGTCCAGTCGATCGCCGTTGTACCCGTAGGCCTTACCAAATTTAGAAAAGGCCTTTTCCCTTTAAGACCCTATACCCGCCAAGAAGCCTCCCGTATTTTAGACCGCGTGGAGCATTTTCAGAAAAAATGTCTTGCCAGGTACGGTACACGGCTGGCCTTTGCCGCCGATGAATTTTATATTAAGGCTGATAGAGCCATTCCCCCCTATGAAACCTATGAAAAATTTTACCAGCTGGAAAACGGCATAGGCCTGATGGCCCTTTTGAAAAAAGAACTGGAATACTGCATGAGACGCCTGCCGCCGGGGCTGGCCGTCAGACGAAGGGTGGCGGTAGCCACGGGCGTTTCTGCTTATAAATTCTTAATAAAAGAACTTTCGCCTCTTAATGCGGTCAAAAATCTTGAATACAAGATTTATCCTATTGTAAATGATTTTTTCGGCCATACGGTTACGGTGGCCGGCTTAATTTCGGGAAGGGATTTAATAGGCCAGCTAAAGGGGAAGGATCTGGGCGATATCCTGCTGATTCCCGAAGTTATGTTGAAGGATAGACGGTTTTTCCTGGACGACGTGACGGTAAAAGATGTTAAAGATTCTCTCGGCGTTAAAGTTTGCGTGGTAGGCATAAATGGCACGGATTTTGTGAGAAAAATGTTAGGCACAAACTGGAGGAAAGGGAAATGAGCTTCACGGTGGCCATTGTGGGCAGACCCAATGTGGGTAAATCAACTCTTTTTAACAGAATTATAGGCAAGAGAATATCCATAGTTGACGATAAACCGGGTGTCACGAGGGACAGAATTTACGGCCGCACCGAATGGAACGGCAAGAAGTTTACCGTGGTTGACACCGGCGGCATAGAACCTTCCGCAAAGGATGTAATCTTGAGTCAAATGAAACGACAGGCCGATTTTGCCATAGAAACCGCCGATGTCATACTTTTTTTGGTGGATGCGAAAGATGGATTGACCCCCGCCGATGAAGATGTGGCCGGGTTGTTGAGAAGAAGCGGCAAGCCAGTCATACTGGTGGTGAATAAAGTCGATAACTTTGAGATGAGGCATGAACTTTACGAGTTTTACGAACTGGGTTTCGGAGAACCCATTTTTATATCGGCAATCCACGGCCTTGCCATAGGTGATCTGCTTGATAAAGTGACCGGCTTTATAAAAGATGAAGGGGACTTTGAATACGATGAAGATACGATAAAAGTGGCGGTGGTGGGCAAGCCCAATGTGGGGAAATCCTCCCTGGTCAATGCCATTCTTGGGGAAGAAAGGGTCATCGTAAGCGAGATACCGGGCACCACCCGGGACGCTATCGATACTTTCTTCGAAGTAGAGGGTAAAAAAATGGTCCTTATTGATACGGCAGGCATGAGGAGAAAAAGCAAGGTCAAAGAAGACATAGAATTTTACAGCAATGTGAGAGCGATAGCCGCTATTGAGCGTTCCGATGTGGTTCTGATGGTCCTCGACGCCACCCAGGAAATATCCGAACAGGACAAGAGAATAGCGGGGATGGCTCATGAATCGGGGAAAGGCATCATAATTGTCGTCAACAAGTGGGATCTGATAGAAAAGGATGACAAGACGGTTAACCGCTACCGCGAAAAGATAAGGAACGAGTTTGCATTTATGCAGTATGCGCCCATAGTATTTATCTCGGCCAAGACGGGGCAGAGGGTGAGGCGTATCCTGGAACTTATAAATTTCGTGATGGACCAGTATACTTTCCGGGTCAAAACCAGTATGCTGAACGAGCTGGTGGAGGAGGCTACGGCCCTGGTGGAGCCTCCCAGCTTTAAAGGGAGGAAATTGAAAATTTATTATGCAGTCCAAACGGGCATAAAGCCGCCAACATTTGTGTTTTTCATAAACGACCTGGAGCTTTTTCATTTTTCTTATGCCAGATTCCTGGAAAACAAATTGCGGGAAACCTTCGGTTTGGAAGGGACCCCTGTGGTAATAAAAGCAAAAGAAAAAAAGGAGGTCGCCCGATGACGTATTTGGCACTGCTGGTAAGTTACCTTTTGGGTTCGATTTCCACCGCTTATCTTGTGGTTAAATTTATAAAGGGAATAGACATAAGAACCGTTGGCAGCGGGAATGCCGGAGCCACCAATGTTCAGAGGGTTCTGGGCACGGGGCCTGCCGTGGTTGTCTTTATTCTGGATGCTTTAAAAGGTGTCCTGGCGGTGGCGGTCGGGAGGCTTTTGGGTGGAGAAATTCTGGCTCTCTGGTGCGGTATCGCGGCGGTGGTGGGCCATGACTGGCCCCTGTTTTTCGGCCTCAGAGGAGGCAAGGGAAGTGCCACAACTTTCGGGGTTATATGGGCCGTCATGCCCAATATCGCCTTAATAATAAGTACTTTCGGCATACTGGTCATAGCGCTGACACGATATGTATCACTGGGTTCAATTCTGGCTGCACCGGTTTTTCCGCTGCTCGTCATGGTCGGCGGCAAATCGCGATATCATGTAATTTTTGCATTGATTTTGATGGCTATGACCCTTTTTAAGCACAGGTCCAATATAAAAAGGTTGGTGGAAGGCAGGGAGCCAAAACTCGGTCAGAAAGTGAAAAGAGTAAAATAAGGAGGAGGTTATTTTAAAAATGAAAGTGGCGGTGATAGGCGCCGGGAGCTGGGGAACGGCGCTGGCCAACGTCCTGGCGGATAACCGTATAACCACTTCTCTATGGGTCCGCAGGCCGGAACTAGCGGATAAAATAAAAGAATCCCACGAGAATCAGGATTATCTTCCGGGGGTTAAAATCTCCGAGGAAATACATATTTCTGTGGACCTGGAGGAGGCGCTGTATAAAGCGGATATGGCGGTGATGGTGGTCCCTTCCCATGCGATGAGGGCGATGGCGAGAGAAATTAAAAAATATTTAAAATATACTCAAATCGTGGTAAGTGCAACAAAAGGCCTGGAAATCGGTTCCCACCACCGCATGTCTCAGATTCTGATGGAAGAACTGCCCGAAAGATTCAAACAGAATATTGCTGTGCTTTCGGGGCCCAGCCATGCTGAGGAGGTCATAAGGCGCTTGCCTACCACCGTAGTGGCCGCTTCGGCGAATAAGCCGGTGGCGGAAAGCGTCCAGGATGTTTTTATGAATTATTACTTCAGGGTTTACACAAATCCCGATATCACGGGAGTTGAACTGGGCGGGGCGTTGAAGAATATTATTGCTATCTGTTCGGGAATTTCCGACGGTCTGGGATTCGGGGATAATACAAGAGCGGCTTTAATGACCAGGGGAATTGCCGAAATTACAAGGCTCGGGGTGAGACTGGGCGCAAATCCTCTCACTTTTGCAGGGCTTTCGGGAATAGGGGATCTCATCGTAACCTGCAGCAGTATGTATAGCAGGAACCGAAGGGCAGGAATGGAAATTGGTCGGGGTAAAACGGTGAAGGAAGTGGTGGAGTCGACAAAAATGGTTATTGAGGGTATAAATACCACCAAAGCGGCACATTTGCTGTCAAAACAGCTGGAAATAGAAATGCCCATTACGGAACAGGCTCATGCTGTGCTTTTCGAACAAAAAAATCCGAAGGAAGCCGTTGCCTGTCTGATGAGGCGCGAGGGAAAACATGAAATCGAGGAAGTCGTTTTCCAGAAGACTTTTGAGCGGTAAAGACGTGGTTTATCCACGTTTTTTCATTTTTAAGGTAATATTCGAAAGACCTCGTCATATATATATACTGTATATTATTAAAGTGAACTACCCCTCCTCTAGGAAAAGCCGGTGATTCCGCAGCAAAAGATAAATTTCTTTGCAAAGAATCATTTAAAAATAAAAAATGAAAGGGGGGGAAATAAAAAGGAGGGAGCGTAATGGAAAAATTTGACCTTTTCAGGGATATTGCGGAGAGAACCGGAGGAGACATTTATATAGGAGTAGTGGGACCCGTAAGAGCGGGCAAATCCACTTTTGTCAAAAAATTTATGGAATTGCTGGTCATTCCAAATATGACCGATCCAAATGAAAAACTAAGGGCTAAAGATGAACTTCCTCAGAGCGGGGCCGGCAGAACTATAACCACGGCGGAGCCGAAATTCATCCCCAGCGAGGCCGTTGAAATTACCTTTAAAGACAACATCAAGTTCAGGGTCAGGCTTGTGGACAACGTCGGGTTCACCGTAAGGGGAGCACTTGGGTATGAGGACGAGAACGGCCCCCGGATGGTTTCCACGCCGTGGTACGACAAAGAAATACCTTTTCAGGAAGCAGCTGAAATAGGTACTCGCAAAGTAATCGAGGAACATTCTACCATAGGCCTTGTCGTTACCACCGACGGCACCATCACCGAAATCCCCCGGGAAAATTATATCCAGGCCGAGGAAAGAGTAATTAATGAACTTAAAGCCATTGGAAAACCCTTTATCATCGTATTAAATACGGCAAGACCAATGGATGAAAGGACTTTCGATCTTAAAGAAATCCTGGAGTCCAAATACGATGTGCCGATTATACCGGTTAACTGCCAGGAATTGACCGCTGAAGATATATACGCCATTCTTGAAGAAGTGCTCTACGAGTTCCCTCTTATGGAAATAAACATTCGCATGCCAAAGTGGATTGAGGTTCTCGATAAAGACCACTGGCTCAGAAAACAATTCGAAGAAGCGGTCAGGAACACAGTCAAAGACATCCACCGTCTGAGAGACATGGAGAAAACCCTGGCGGTCTTCAACACCTTTGACTTTCTGGAAAATGTACATCTAAAGGAAATGAACCTCGGCCTTGGGACGGCTGAAATCATTATGGAGGCCAGGAAAGAACTGTTTTACAAGGTGTTGAGCGAAATGGCTGGCATGACCATAAGCGGAGATCATCACCTGATGAAATTGATGAAAGAACTCACTCAGGCCAAAAAAGAATACGACAAGGTTGCAAAGGCGCTGGAAGATGTTAAAAAAATCGGTTACGGGATCGTTCCTCCCCAGCTGGATGAGCTGACCCTGGAAGAGCCGGAGATCATAAGACAGGGTTCAAAATTTGGTGTCAAGCTGAAAGCCGTGGCTCCGTCTATACACATGATAAGGGCCGACATACAGGCAGAAGTTTCGCCCATAATAGGAACCGAAAAGCAGAGCGAGGAGCTCATCAGCTATTTGATGAACGAGTTCGAAAACAATCCGTCCAAAATCTGGGAGACCAACATATTCGGCAAATCCCTCAACGATTTGGTGCGTGAAGGCATCCAGAACAAATTGTACCATATGCCGGAATCGGCCCAGAGCAAACTCCAGGAAACGCTGCAGC
The DNA here is from genome assembly GCF_049310025.1 of Thermorhabdus hydrogeniformans. NCBI lineage: Bacteria > Bacillati > Bacillota > Clostridia > Thermosediminibacterales > Tepidanaerobacteraceae > Thermorhabdus > Thermorhabdus hydrogeniformans. The sequence continues at coordinate 103,226 of NZ_JBJYKD010000003.1, forward strand.
GCATAGTCAACGAAGGCAGCGGTGGTCTGATATGCATTATATTATAAAAAAGGCAAGACTTGAAAAAGTCTTGCCTTTTTTGTGGGCCTGTGCTATAATGTCTCCCGTAAGCGAATAATTGTGTTTGATACAAGAACAAAGCGAGGTGGGGATAAATTTGACCAACCGGGGTGGTTTTTATATCATCAAAGATGAGATACTGCCCGAAATAGTCCGCAAGACCGTAAAGGCCAAAGAGCTTTTAAAAAGCGGCAAAGCACGGACCGTTAACGAAGCCACGGAAATGGTGGGGATGAGCAGAAGCGCTTTTTATAAATACAAGGATTTTATATTTCCATTTTATGAGGCCAGCCTGGGGAAAATCATCACCATTTCGCTCATACTCGAGCATCAGCCGGGTGTTTTATCGGGCATTTTAGACGAGATAGCAAAAGCCAGGGGAAACATCCTGACCATCAACCAGAACATCCCTATCCAGGGTCTGGCAAATGTGACCATATCTTTCGAAACCGGAAGCATGGTTGAGAATATAGAAGACCTGATGGAAGTTATACAAAGCAAGACCGGCGTTCAAAAAGTGGAAATCATAGCCAGAGAATAATCAATTTACAGGAAAGGGAGATGAATTTGATTCAAATAGGACTTTTAGGACTTGGCACGGTTGGGACGGGAGTGGTGGAGCTCATTGAGAAAAACATGGATACAATATGCAGAAGATTGGAGGAACCTATAGGTGTAAAAAAAATCCTTGTAAAAAATTTAAATAAAAAAAGGCCTTTTTTTGCAGAAGGGAAAATCACCGACAAGATCGAAGACATTCTTGAAGACAGCGATATTTCCATTGTCGTCGAAGTGATGGGAGGAGAGGAGCCCGCTTTTACATATATCAGGCGAGCGTTAACTCTTGGCAAGCATGTGGTTACAGCCAATAAAGAGGTTATATCAAAACACGGCAGGGAACTCCTGGATTTGGCCCAAAGCAAAAATGTCAACCTGTTTTTTGAGGCCAGCGTTGGCGGGGGGATTCCTATAATCCGCCCCCTGAAACAGTGCCTTGCCGCCAATGAGATCCTCAAGGTGATGGGCATATTAAACGGCACAACCAACTATATTTTATGTCAGATGGCCGAAAAAAATAAAAGCTTTGAAGAAGCTTTAAAAGAGGCTCAGGAGGAAGGTTACGCGGAAAGCGACCCCACCGCCGACATCAAAGGCATGGATGCAGCCAGAAAACTTGCGATTTTGTCATCCATCGCCTTCAATACGCGTATAACCCCCGACCAGGTGTATACCCAGGGTATCGACGGGATAGACCTTGTCGATCTGGAATATGCCCGGGAGCTGGGCTATAAAATCAAGCTTGTGGCCGCCGGAAAAAGGCATAAAAGCGGTATAGAGGTTTGCGTAACCCCGGTGCTTTTAAATCAAAGACATCCCCTGGCCGGTGTGGGAGGAGTCTTTAACGCCATACTTGTAGAAGGCGATGCCGTCGGGCGGGTAATGTTTTACGGCCAGGGCGCCGGCAAAATGCCTACGGCCAGTGCGGTGGTAGCCGATATAATGGATGTCGTGAGAAATAAAAACTCCGGCAAGATGTATTGCACCTGCTATAACGAAGATAAAATACTGGACCCGGGAATGGCTACCGCCAGGTTTTATATCAGGTTAAGGGCCGACGACAAGCCGGGGGTTTTATCAAAAATATCCGGCGCCCTGGGCGACAATCAAATCAGCCTCTGGAAAGTCTTCCAGAAGAACACCGTCAACGGTACGGCCGAAATCGTCATGCTCACATACGATGTGCCTTTCAGAAATCTCATCATAGCGCTTGATAGAGTTAAATCCTTTCAGCAAGTAAAAGAAATAGCAAGCGTTATAAGGGTAGAGGAGGAAATGTAATTGAGCGGAAAAGGTGTCATAGAAAGGTATTATTCTTACCTTCCCGTAAAGGATCCCCGGAACATCGTTTCCCTGGGCGAAGGCAACACTCCGCTTATCAGGGCCAAAAATCTTGAAAATTACCTGGGGATAGATGCCGAAATTTATTTAAAATACGAGGGTGTAAATCCCACCGGTTCATTTAAAGACCGTGGAATGACGGTGGCGGTTTCAAAGGCGGTGGAGGACGGCACCGATGCCATTATCTGTGCATCCACCGGCAACACATCTGCTTCTGCTGCCGCCTATGCGGCAAAAGCGTCAATAAAAAGCGTGGTACTAATCCCCGAGGGGGCCATAGCCATGGGAAAACTGGCCCAAGCCATTGCCTACGGAGCTAAAGTGATAGCCGTCAAGGGTAATTTTGACGTGGCGCTGAGGATGGTGAAGGAAATTTCATCCAAAAGGCCCATTACGCTGGTCAATTCCATAAATCCCAATAGAATAGAAGGCCAGAAGACCGCGTCTTTTGAAATATGTGACGACCTTGAGGAAGCTCCGGATTTCCTGGCTATTCCCGTGGGGAATGCCGGCAATATCACAGCTTACTGGAAGGGCTTTAAAGAGTATTTTTCTTACGGCAAAATAAAAAAGCTCCCCAGAATGCTGGGTTTTCAGGCGGCTGGAGCGGCTCCCATAGTGGAAAACAGGGTCATAGACAACCCGTCTACAATAGCTACTGCCATCCGCATAGGTAATCCTGCCAGCTGGAAATTTGCCGTTGAAGCCGCGGTCGAATCCAGGGGCAAGATAGACAAAGTGACCGATGAAGAAATACTCAATGCCTATTCTCTGCTTTCAAAACAAGAGGGGATCTTTGCGGAACCGGCTTCTGCTGCTTCTGTGGCCGGAGTAATAAAGTATTGCCGGGAACACGGCTTCGAAAAAGGCCAAAAGATTGTCTGTGTGCTTACGGGACACGGTCTCAAAGATCCGGACACAGCTATAAAAAACGGGATTGCCCCGACCGTTGTGGAGGCCAGTATGGATATTCTGGAAAAGGAAATATTCGGGTAGGAGTGGTATTATTATGGTTCGGGTCCGAGTTCCGGCCACCACAGCCAATTTTGGTCCGGGTTTTGATTGCATAGGGGCGGCAATGGGGTTGTATAACTATATCGATATGGAGTTTTCGTCATCCACGGAAGTTATTGTATCAGGTGAAGGTGAAATGGAAATATCAAGAGACGAGACAAACCTGGTATACAGAGCCGCCAGACGGGTTTTTGACGAAGTGGGTATAGACAGGCCCGTAAAAATAACCCTGGAAAACAATATTCCGATAGCCAGGGGACTGGGAAGCAGCGCGGCGTGCATTGGAGGAGGAATGATGGCCGCCAACCGCCTGGCGGGGGATTTGCTATCCTTTGAAAAAATTCTGAATATGGCTGCTGAAATGGAAGGCCACCCGGATAATGTGGTTCCGGCTTTAATCGGAGGTTTTACTCTTTCACTGAAATGCGGCCCCAGAGTAATATATAAAAGTTTTTGCATACCATGCGAACTCCGGTTTGTGGTGGGTATACCGAACTTTCATCTTAAGACGGAAGATGCCAGGAGGGTTCTGCCGAAAACCGTTGATTTTGAAGACGCCGTATTCAATATAGGAAGAGCCGCTTTGCTGGTGGCCGCCGTTTCAAAGGGCGATTTTCTAGACCTAAATATATTCTGTCAGGATAGACTGCATCAGCCTTACAGGAGTGCGCTTATCCCCGGTATGGAAGAAATCATAAAAATCGCTCCCGAAAAGGGCGCACTGGCCTGTTTTTTGAGCGGCGCTGGCCCGGCCGTGGTGAGTATTGCCTTTCAAAACAGGGCTGAAGAACTCGGGAAGGACATGGTGGGGATTTTTAAAGAGAAAGGCATTGAGGCGGACTATAAAGTAATACCGCCTTCCAATGAAGGTATAAAAATTTATTAAAAATGCACCGTAAAAGGACTTGAAAATACGTGCTCAATCCTTTATAATAAATAATGTCTAGAGACGGTGTCTGGGTGTGGCGCAGTTTGGTAGCGCGCTAGAATGGGGTTCTAGAGGCCGGGGGTTCAAGTCCCCCCACTCAGACCATTAAAAGCCAGTAAGGATGCAGATGTTAAGCATCCTTATATTTTTTTATATTAGCAAACAAAGTGCAGATTGCTAATATTTTGCTAATATGTTTAACTATTTAGTAAATCGTCTATTTTATTGGCTGCCTCTTTTTGTAGTGTAGGCAGTACGTGAGAATAAGTATCAAGAGTAATAGATACAGATGAATGCCCTAGGCGTTCCTGGACAACTTTCGGATGTACTCCCTGCTGAAGTAGCAGAGTGGCATGGGTATGCCGGAGATCATGAAAGCGGACATTATCGGGCAAATTTAGTTTTTTTAATAGTTTTTTGAAACCCTGGGACAAATAATCGGGATAAAAAGGCGTGCCGTCGTCCCAGCAACAAACTAGATTGTTATCTTTATATTCCTGCCCGAGATGCAGCTTATTTTCAAGCTGTTTTTTCCGAAGCGCTCTAAGCGCTTTAACTGTTATATCAGGTATTGTCACTGCACGGACCCCTGCGTTAGATTTCGGATTTTTTTCCAATATTTTACCATCGGGAGTTTTAACGATACTTCTGGTTACGGTGATGATATTATTTTGAAGGTCCACGCTGTCCCAATACAGCCCCAGTATTTCACCGCGACGCAAGCCGCATGTGACAGCCAGAAGAATAGGAACGTATAAAGGCGTATCCTTAGCCCCTGTTAATAATTCATTTACTTGTTCCGAAGTTAGTATTTGCATATTTTGTTTTGTCTTTTGGGGCGGAGTGACAGCATCACACGGGTTGTGGGCAATAAGCTGCCATTTCACTGCTGTGTTGAGAGCTATGTTCAATATGGCATAGAAATACCTTACACTGCGAATAGAAAGATTTGTTTCCCTGGAAAGATGGGATATAAAAGCCTGAATATCTGCGGGCCGGAGTTTTTCAAGTTTAATATGGCCTAAATACTCTTTTATGTGATTCACGGCATCAATATAGGTTGCAAAAGTTGTTTGCGCTACTTTTATTTCGGCATAATCTTTCAACCATTTGGTTAGATATTCTTCGAGGGTCAGATTTTGCGAGTCAGCATACATCCCTTTTTCCAACTGTGCTACATATTCAGCCATAGCTGCTTCGGCTTCTTTGCGTGTCTTAAATCCACCTACCCATTTGTATTTAGGTTTTCCTTCCACCATACCCATATAAAGGACAATGGTCCATGTAGACCCTCTTTTCCTGATATGGCCTCTCATATTGCCATCCTCCTAAACATATGTTTGTAAATAAAGTTGAAAGAAAAAGCGGTTGCCCGCTTTAATTTTCTCGTAAAGCAGGAATTATCCAAATATCATCAGCCACCTGGTCAAAGTTTAACTTATCAACCCCGTCCCAATTAATTTTTTTGGCAGTTTCGCCTTTAAGATAAACTTTCATAACAACTTCTTCCGAGGTATTTCCATATTTATCTTTAAGGGGAAAATAGACACATGTAACTGCTTCTTCAATAGGGATATTAGATGTAAAAATTTTTTGAAATACTTCCGCCGAATCTCTTAGCATTCCTAACCGTATGTATTTTGTTGTTAAATTATCAGAACCCCTGAAATGAATCTCCACATTTTTCTTTTTTTGATCATCAAGCAGACTATTTACCACAACATATTTTAGTCTGCTACCTAAATAATCCTTTGCAGCTTGTTCCAGGGTTTCGACAGCAGGATCTTTTTGCGACTCATTTTCGACATTGGATTTATTAATTCCGGCGTTAGATTTATCAATAGTTATTTTTTCTATATTAATCGAATTATTAGTTTCAGCTTTTACGGGAGCGGTAGAAGAATTATTATTTTCTTTTGATGAGTTATTAGATGTTGGTGAATTATTGTTATTTGTCTCAACAGGAGGTTTTTGCTGAGATACTTGAGTAACAGGTTTTTGAGTTTGACCCTGCTTATATCCTTCCTGAACGGGTGGAGACAAGGCACCACCAGCGATATCTAAAATAATAGCAATAATAGCCAGCACTGCGATCTGTTTAAAAGTTAGCCCTTTTTTAGCAACTAATCGCACAATCAACATGACGAACGATGCTATAATACCCAGAGTTCCCAGCAGGATTAAAAAGCTGCCCATATTGAGCACCTCCATATTTTTATCTATCGGGTCACAATTAGACATAATCAGTTTTACTAAACCATTAAGTTAGTTTTCTAACATATTCTCATATTCTTCGCTTAATTCAGTAATAGCAATATTTCCTTCGATAAGTGATTTTGACAGTTCTTTCCGAAATTCAACCAGTTCTTGAGTAACACCAAAGATTTGAGAGAGAGAATAGTCACTTTCACCTTTGGCAAGATAAGATTCAAATACGCCAATGGGCATTAGAAAATATGCCGCAAATGCTTTGGCTTGTCCTTCGTTTTTCTCAACGATAATTGGATCTTGTAAAGCAGTATTACCATAATGATATCTATGCGCGGTTTCATGAAGAAGATATTCGCGATAGAGACTGTTTTTCAGAGCATGTCCAATGAATATTACTTTTGAACCATTATCTTCGTGATAAAGACTTTTTTTGAGGTATTTCGTTATTTCAATGCTTATTCCTTCGCTATAAATAATCTGCTCTATAATATCTGTCGGCACCGGAAAATCTTTGACCTGGTATTTTTGTAAAAGCTGGTTAGCTTTTTCGGCCATGTTGAGATACATCAAAGATCCCCTTTCTAAGTTGTCCACAAATTATTCACATAATTATCCACAGAAAAAGTTGATTTTTTATCTCTAATCGAATATAATATTATTAAATCAGGCATGCGCCAGAAAAACTCAAGGGGGTGGAAAACGCCCCAGCAGGTTTATAACCTGTGGGATCCTTGAGCTGGGGGCCTGGTTATTTTATTTGCTTTATCCACGGGTAATCATCGAGGTACTTTTTTAAAAATTCATTAGGGAAAATTTTCAATCCGTAACTTAATAATTTACCTTTTCTTCGATATAATTTTTTTTGCAATGTCATCACAAATCGTTCATCAACGTAACCTAAAGAGTCTTTCTCAAATGCTTCAGCTAAAGAGCTTGCGCAAGCATCAGCAAATTGAAGCATTTTCCTTTGACTAGGTTCAAATACACTAAAACTTGTAATAACATACTTCCTAATTTGACATTCACTATCATTAAATAAGGTTTCCATATATTCTTTTAAATCTGGATAGGAAATATTGGACCTGTTACTAAAGATTATATCTACTGTTCCGTTATTATCCCCAACGTACCAACTAATCCGTTCAAGTAAATACCTACAGGCATAGTTATAAAGCAATTTTCCTTGCAATTTCTCATTTTCCATATCATAAGTATTCACTATAACATTTGTGTAAACAAAATCTTCTTTTGAAAGCCTATCGATAATATATCGCTTTTTACTGACATTTTTATTTCTTAACTCTTTCCAATGTAACGGTTTACCAGATGAAATGCCAATTTTACTTTTTATTTCATCAATTGTTTTACTAATTTTTATTTCCATTTCTTTTTCAACAATAACAGCTGTTAATATGAACCATACAGTACCTTTTTTTATCCCTTCATCTCCAGATTCATCTATATATGCTAAGTATTTTTTGCTCAAAATATGGCCCCCTATTTTTGGCTACGCCTATTTCTAATTCTCTTTTTCCTCTTGCATTCAGCCTCTGAAAGAAAACCTTTGAATTTGATATAATACAAATGGAGGGATGCGGGTGTATGCATATTACCATGAACATTTTGAAATAAATACATGGAGCGACGTGGTTAAAGTCACATGTGTATGTGGCAAAGACTTTATATGGTCTGTCAAAAAAGGTGCGGGAGTGCCTCATAGGTGCCCTCATTGTAAAGAACGATGGATTTTAGGTTATGTTGGTAATATTCTTAGCCTGACTAGGGTAAAAACCGGTGCAAAAATTGTTATGCATTTAGAAAATAAAGATGCTTTATCGATTATTACCGATCTATTTGAGAACGATAAGCCGAAGATTTTGAAAGAGTAGTTTGTACTCTTGTTTTTTTGACTTTTATGATGCTGCTCCAGTGACCGGCTTTTTCTCCAGTTTCCAGTTTTTCTTTCTTTACTTTCACTTTTCCAAACAATACCTGTTTTACTCTCTCTAAAAGCTTTTGTTCCGGATTGTTTTTACCGAATAATGCAGTAATATATTTTTGCCATCTTATGGGATTAATTTCCGAAGCATTGAGAGAACCTAAAAAGTTCTTACTGGCGTTTTTAAAGCGGTATACTTCAAGAGAGGTTGGTTGTTCGCAAAGAACGGGGCCTAAATATGTTTGTAAAATTCTTATGTTTATAATTTCCTGCTTCTTATGTTCAAATATTTCCGCACTTTCCTGATGGTTGGAAGCGCCGGGTAAAATCAAAAATCTTGTTATACATTTACTGCCTACTTTTAAAGATTTACCTGTATTATTGTTTGATATTATAAAGTTCGTTTTTAACCCCGGTTGATTGCATAGTTCACATCGGTCTGTAAAATCTACTGAATCTTCACCTATAATGTCATCCAGGTCCCATTCTTTACATGCATCATCGTAATTATTACTCAAGCTATTCTCTAGGAGCCTTTGCCTTACTAATGGGAAATCCCTTTGGTTAAGTTCCTTTTCCTCATAAAACTCAGGGTTCTTATGCCTGGGATTAAAAAATTTATATTTCCCCAATTTGTCGCTCCTTTTTCAATTTATTCTCTTGAGTAAATTTGCTCCCGCACCTCTAATTTATTATCAGTCTGTCCCCTCTTTCTTTTTCTGTTCCCTCCTCGCCTTCAACCCCTGCAAAAATATCTTCAGGTTTTCCTTTTCCTCATCCGTCATCCCCTTTAAGTCATAAAACTGCAATGTAATATCCGGACCCAAGTCCCGCATGATGGCCATGATTTCATCGTCGAGGGTGGGGTCTTTGTCTGTAGAGGCAGGGGTGGGGGTGTCGGGTTCGATGTAGCCAATCATTTGTAATAACTCATCTAGAGGTAAATTTATCGCTTCGGAAATTCTTTTTACCGTATCTAAAGTAGGCTCTATATTTTTCCCGCTACGTGGATCTTTGCCCTCTTCTAGCTTTGCTATATATGCATGACTTAAACCGCATTTATCGGCAAACTCTCGCAAAGATAAATTATTTTCTTCCCTATACTTTTTGATAACTTCCCCTAACGTCATTGTTTTCACCAACTTTCAAAGGTTCAATTATATTTTATTGTAATCTATGGAATACAGCAAGAAAATATACAAAAATTTTTTGTATCACATAGTTGACAAATCAAGAGTTAGGTATTATAATAAGACTGTAAACCATGGGAGACATAAAGGGCAGGAGGTGGTAACTATGATGAACAAATTGAAGCAGATAAGAAAGCAAAAAGGCATTACTCAAGAGGAACTAGCAAAAGCGGTCGGTATAACTAGGCCGTATTTATCGGACATAGAACGAGGGGTAAAAACTCCTGGCGGCGACATAATCATAAGGATTGCAAACTATTTGAAATTGCCGGTTGAAGAAATTTTTTTTACGGTCGATGTCAACCATGGTAAACATGAGAAAACCGCATGAAGAAGGTGGATCAATTGAGCTTTGATTATCTCGACCACTACACAATGAAACAAAACAGACTGAAGGTATTAAAAGCAAGTAATTATCAATGTGCGATATGCGGCGGTAAAGCAACTGAAATTCATCATAAAGACGGCTCGGTTAGTAATCATGATATAAAAAACTTAATGCCGGTATGTCACAAATGCCATATGAAGTTTCACTCGCAAAAAAGGAAAAAACCTGAAATAAATCCAGAGGCTATTGAATATTTGCTGGCTAAAAACGGTTTAGACAAAAAAGACTTGGCGAAATTAATCGGTATGACACATACTGCAATATCCACGATTTTGAAAAGGAAAACCACTAAAAATAGCACCATCAAAAAAATAGCTGATGCCCTTAGATGTCCTATAGAAGCCATATTGGCTAAACCGTATGAGATATCATTCGATGACATAGAAGAAGCTGAAATATTAAGAGATGTAATAAATGATAGAGTAAATAGTCTAAGTGATGACCCGAATATCCAGAGGTTATATAAAGTCTGGCTCACTAAAGATTTGAGGGAGCATTTTAAAGTTAAGAGTTACTCCTTAATAAGAGGTGAAATGCTTGAAGAAGCTATCGTCCTAATTAAAACATGGGAACCTGGTGGTTTCAAAAAGAGCGAGAAGCAAACACAACAAACCGCCTGAAAAGAAAAATCTGCAATGGAGGAAGAGCAATGAGAAACTATCCCGACGTCATGACTATTCCCCAGATGGCTGAATTTCTACAAATCGGTCGTTGCAAGGCATATCGGCTAGCCAAAACGCCCGGTTTTCCGGCCGTAAACTTAGGCAAGCGTGGAATACGGATATCAAAGCAAGCCCTCCTAAAATGGATGGAAAAACCGTTAGCAAAAGAAATCATGTCACAACCAACATTGAAGCTAATAGTAGGAGGAGGTGAACACAATGCAACGGTGTGAATCCTGCGGCCGGAGACTGCGCCGGGACGAAGGTAAGGTCTGCCGGCTGTGCCAGGGAAAAATGTTAAAGCTACTTAGGGCACTTAGACAAAGAAAAGCAAGTAGGTAAAGAAGATATTCAATTTTCAAAGGTCCATAGCTACATGATAAACTTAACAAACTTCAATTAGAAATAAAACATGGAAACTACTACTATTTTTCGAGAAAGGAGGTAGTGAGGTGGAAATAAGCACCGTAATTCGGGAGGCCCGCCTGGCAAAGAAAATGAGCCGTGCGACCCTTGCCAGTAAAATCGGCCTCAGCCCCAGAACCATAGAAGCATATGAGGCCGGCAAACAGATCCCGCCTGCGGACGTGGCCATGGCCATAAGCCGGGAGTGCAGAGTACCTTGGCTGACCCAGCTATACTGCCGGAAATATTGCCCGATAGGTCAGAAGTACAGTTACGAAGTCCTTGAGGGTGTAAACCTTGATCCACAAAGTGTGGTTCTAAAGCTGGCAGGGGAATTTGACGAAGCCAGGGCCGTTCTGGGCAGGATGCAGGAACTGGTGGTTAATAAAAACAGCCGGGAGGACTTCTCAGAAGCCGAATGGCGAGAGTTCATCAAATGTTTGGAGGAATTCCTGGATGTGGAGCATGTAGTCGAATGCCTAAAGATTAGTCTCGGATATTGGACCGATGTGGGAGACCTCATAAGGGCCCATAATGACAAGTGCTGGCAGAGAGGTTACGTACAAAAGAAAAAGACGGCTTTGCAAGCCGCCAACTAAATCCACCTAGCCCCATTCTATCACGAATAGGTGGGGTAGTCAATTGAGAAAGGAGAAGAAATTATGAAAACCGGCAAAACATTACAGGAACTGGCGGTGGAATTGGCCCGCCAGAACAGGGCAAAACGGGATTTTATCCTTGACACTAGAAACCTGAGAATGGTCATTGACGATGAAAAAATACCGCAGCTTGATATGCTCAAAAACATCGGAGAACACAAGGACATAGAACGATTCGGCATAAATGACATTGCGCACCGGCAAATCGGGCAGCATTTAGGAATCCCAGCAAAGTATTACGACCGCATGAGAACGGAATTTCCTGAACTTCTTGCCACAAACGTTAGTGCATGGTTTCAGCGCCAGCCATCAAGGAGGATGGTCAGGACACTGGATGGCACCGCAAGAGCTTTTCTGAGCGACAGATATCGTCGCATCGACAATTACGAGATAGCAGAGGCTGTATTGCCGATAATAGGCGAGATGAAAGATGCACGGGTTGAAAGCTGCGAGCTCACGGACAGAAAAATGTATATCAAGGTTGTAAATCCACGCCTGGAAGCGGAAGTTCAGAAAGGCGACATCGTCCAGGCAGGAATCATGATTACAAACAGTGAGGTCGGACACGGTGCGGTATCTGTTCAGCCGCTTATATACCGTCTGGTCTGCGAAAACGGCATGGTTGTAAATGACGCAGGCCAGCGGCGGTATCATATCGGCAGGGTTAATGACAGCGACGAGATGTATGAGCTATACAGGGACGAAACGCTGGAGGCAGATGATAGAGCATTTCTCATGAAAGTGCAGGATACGGTCAGAGCAGCCGTGGATGAAGTAAAATTCCGCAGGATAGTAGACAGGATGAGAGAAGCAGCCGAGGCAAAGATAACCGGTTCAGTCCAGACCGTAGTGGAACTTACCGCTACAAAATACGGGCTGCAAAAGAACGAGCAGGAAGGTGTCCTTGAATATCTCATCAAAGGCGGGGACCTGAGCTTATACGGCCTGAGTAATGCGATCACCCGCACAAGCCAGGATGTAAAGGATTACGATAGGGCAACAGAATTGGAGTGCCTTGGATGGGATGTAATTAATATGAGCAGAAGTGAATGGCAGGAAATAAATACAGAGAAAGAAGGGAAGAAATATGCAAACCAAGTTTGAGATGATAGCGGCATTTGCAGGGAAAAACCGGGATTTTAGATTATACCTGCAGGCGATGAAGACCTGGCTCCTGTGGGAGAAGGTAGGGGCTAAAAGGGGGAAGCGGCTTAAAAGCGCGGTAGAAAAGTTGGAGGAGGCGAAAGCGAATGAAGCTATTGAAGCTCAAACTGGCTAACTTCAAGGGCATAAAGTCTTTTGAACTCATCACCAATGGCGGCAATGTTAATATATACGGAGATAACGCAACCGGAAAAACAACATTGTTTGATGCTTTTCTCTGGTTACTCTTTGACAAAGATAGTCAAAACAGAAAGGACTTTGAGATCAAAACATTACAACTTGACGGACAGCCGGTGCATGGATTGAACCATGAAGTGGAAGCAGAGCTGGATGTCGAGGGGAAAAAATTAACACTGCGTAAGGTTTTTAAGGAAAAGTGGACGAAAAAGCGAGGATCTCCTACTGCCGAATTCACCGGCCACACCACAGACTATTTCATTAACGGCGTGCCTGTGAAAAAGGCGGATTACGAGGCCCAGATTACCAGTATTGCCAGCGAGGATGTGTTTAAACTCCTGACCAGCCCCACATACTTCAATGAGTGCCTGCACTGGCAAGACCGCCGGCGGATCCTCCTAGAGGTCTGCGGTGATGTAAGCGACGAAGAAGTGATTGCGGCGGAGCCTGCTCTGGCCAGACTGCCGGACATCCTCCAGGGGCGGAAGTTGGAGGACCACCGGAAGGTCATCGCGGCTCGGAGGGCTGAGATCAACCGGGAGCTTGAGAAGATTCCGGTACGTATCGACGAGGTTCAGCAGGGCATGCCTAGCTTGGAGGGAGTCGTGCCCGAGAAGCTGTCGGAAGACATCGCGAAGCTGAAGGCCGAGCGACAGAAGAAGCAGCAGGAACTTGCCCGTCTGGAGAGTGGTGGGGAAATGGGCGAGAAGACCAAGGCCCTACGGGAAATCGAAGCAAAGCTGCTTAGCCTTAGACGGGCGCAGGAAGAACGATTGGCTCAAGCCGCTGAAGAGGCGCGCAAAACCCTAGCCACGATCTACGAGGAGCTAAATGCGCTACAGGGCGAAATGCAGGCCAAACAACGCGAAATAACACAAAAGAATGGAACCATCGAGCGCCTGGAGCGGGAAATGACGAACCTGCGTACAGAGTGGCACCGAGTGAATCAAGAGAGTTTCGATGGAACCGATGTTTGCCCCACTTGCGGCCAGCCGATGCCTAAAAGCCTCATTGAAGAGGCTAAGGCCCGATTCAATCGCCAGAAGGCTGAGCGCCTGGAGGAAATTTCTAAGCGCGGCAAGGCGGCTAAGGCCGAGGTGGAGAGGCTTAAAGCTGAGAACGTTGAAACAGAAAAGGCTATACAGCGGATGCAAGCACAGGTCGCAGAGCTAGAGGGCAAGGCTGCGGAGGCAAAGGAGCACCTAAAAACTCTCGGTCAGCGGCAGGTTGACCTTTCGGCGGACCTCTCTTGGGCTGCACTCCAAGAGCAAAAGAATAGGCTTGAAAGGGAGATAGAGGAGCTTAAGGCTGGAAACCTCGGACAAACTGCCGCAATAAAGAAGGAACTCACGGACCTGGACATGGCCCTGGAGGCCCTAGAGAAGGCTGCCGTCCAGGTCGAAGCCCGGAAACGCGGTCTGGAGCGCATCGAGGAGCTGAAGGCCCAGGAGCGCATGCTGGCTGCCGAGTATGAGCGGCTGGAAGAAGAGCTATACCTCACGGAGAAGTTCATTCAAACAAAAGTCAAGTTGCTGGAAGACAAGATCAACAGCCGCTTCAAGCTAGCTCGATTTAAGCTATTCAACGTGCAAGTCAATGGAGCTGTGGTGGAGTGCTGCGAAACCACATACCAGGGTGTCCCTTACTCGGGCGGGCTCAACAACGCCGCCCGCATCAATGTGGGCCTAGACATCATTAACACACTGGCCGAACACTACAACTTTGCGCCGCCGATCTGGATCGACAACGCAGAGGCGGTAACGCAGTTGATACCGACCAAGGGGCAGATGATCCGCTTGGTCGTGAGCGAGGCCGATAAAACCCTACGGGTTGAGGCAAAAAGCCATGAGGAGACCGCAAGGAAGAAGGAGGTTGCGTAAATGACGAATGAAGTTACTAAAGTTGCTAGGCCGATGGATAAACTCAAGACGGTACTGAGTGCTGAGAGCGTTAAACAGCAGTTTGAAAACGCACTTAAGGAGAACGCCGGAGCTTTCATTGCATCCATCATCGACCTCTACGGCTCGGACAAAGACCTACAAGAGTGCGACCCTAGTGCCGTAGTCATGGAGGCCTTAAAAGCTGCCACGCTGAAACTCCCGATTAACAAACAGCTTGGCTTCGCATACATCGTGCCTTATAAAGGTAAGCCCCAGTTCCAACTCGGTTACAAGGGCTACATTCAGCTTGCGATGCGCACGGGACAGTACCGACACCTGAATACGGGCATCGTGTACGAGGGCATGAAAGTGACCCGGAACATTCTCACCGGAGAGATCACCATCAGTGGCGAACCGACCAGCGAGAAGCCGCAGGGGTATTTCGCCTACATGGAACTTCTGAATGGCTTCTCAAAGACAGTTTACATGACCCGGGAGGAGATCATAGCTCATGCGAAACGGTACAGCAGAAGCTACGGAACTGCCGGCTCGGCCTGGAATAGCAATTTCGACGAGATGGCCCTAAAGACCGTTGTCCGCCAGTTACTCAGCAAATACGGCATCCTCTCCACCGACATGGTTACGGCCCTCACTTCCACGCGTGAGGAAGAGGACATAGAGGCTGAGGTCGAACGCGAGGTAGCGGCTAACGCCAACCAGGAGGTCATAGATGTGCAGGGCGAGGTTCACGAGGTTCAGACCCCGCCCATAGAACAGGACGGTCCTGGCTTTTGAGATGGTTGAGATCGCAGTACTGGCCTCTGGCAGCCGGGGGAACTGCTATCGGGTGACCGATGGCAGTACCCCCATCCTCCTGGAGTGTGGGGTTAGGTTCCAGCAGATACAAAGATGGCTCACGTTTCGGGTGCAGGACTTAGCGGCGTGCCTGGTAAGCCATGAGCACCAAGACCACGCACGAGCGATGGCTGACATGTTGCGCGCTGGCATGGACTGCTACATGAGCGCTGGCACGCAGGAAGCATTGGGGATAAGCGGGCACCGGGTGAGAGTCATCCGGGCCCGGGAGCAGTTCGCCGTAGGAACATGGCAGGTCCTACCCTTCGAGACTCAGCACGATGCAGCAGAGCCGCTGGGTTTCTTGCTGGCTACCAAGGACGGGGAAAAGGTCCTCTATGCCACGGACACCTATTACATCCGCTACCGATTTCCGAGGCTTACTCACATCATGATCGAGTGCAACTATGCCCTAGATATCCTGCAAGAGAATGTTGCAAACGGCACAGTGCCGCCGGTGCTCCGGGATCGGGTTCTAAAGAGCCATTTCAGCCTCGCACACGTCAAGGACTTCTTGAGGGCAAATGACCTGAGCTGGGTGCAGGAGATCTGGCTCCTGCATCTTTCAGACGGAAACAGCGATGCAGAACGTTTCAAGCGAGAGATACAGGAACTCACGGGCAAGGAAGTTTATGTGGCGCCGGCGGCGCAATAGCCGGTGCGATGCTGCCCCTCCCGCAAGGCTGGCCTCATGCCAGCGATGCACGGGCTGGGCGGCGGAATATGGCAGGTGGCAGAAAGGGAGACGCTAAGTCATTTCCTTAGTGACACGGCTGGCACAAGTCGAGAAGGAGAGAGTCGCCCACTGTGCTCATGGCACAAAACGCTGTCACATGCCGGGTTCGAGTCCCTGCCCCTGCCAAATATGAAAAAACTAAGGAGGGAGATTTATGATAAAAGTAATTTGCGAGATAAATAACGTCAAAGGAACTTGTATCCCTGTAAAGGTGCACAGCACCGAAAGTGATATGGAAGTATGCTTAGAAATAAACGGGCAAAAAGCCGTAGTGAATGCAGCTGACATTATAACCGCAGTAAAGAAGTGCACTCATATTGCAATAGGATGAAGTGGATTTGGCGGGCGGGCTACCCCGGCCTGCCTGCCTCTCTGAAAATATGGAGCTATGGAGGAAGCTTATGGGACAAACAAAAATAGAGTGGGCAACTCATGTATGGAATCCTATATCGGGATGCACCCCTGTCAGCGAGGGTTGTGAAAACTGCTACGCTCGACGTATGGCATATCGGCTTCGGGGCCGGTGCGGGTATCCAGAAGATGATCCTTTCAGGGTGACGTTGCATCCAGAAAAGCTGGAGGAGCCATTGAAGTGGAAGAAACCAAAACGAGTTTTTGTTTGTAGCATGGGGGATTTGTTTCACCCGGCCGTGCCGTTTACTTTTCTTGATAAAGTATTTGACACAATGCTAGATGCTAACTGGCATACATATATGATTCTGACAAAAAGGCCGGAGCGAATGCGTGAATATATAGAATCCTGCTGTGAGGCAATGGATTATGTTGGAGGAAAATTTCCGTTTACAAACATATGGCTTGGCGTCACAGTCGAAAATCAGCAGGCTGCCAATGAGCGAATACCGATTCTATTCCAGATTCCGACGGCGGTGCGGTTTGTGAGTTGCGAACCGCTTTTAGGGCCAATGGACCTAAGTGAATGGCTAAAAGAGGTCCGATACTGCGAAAGGCACGGGCAGCTTTGCGATGAGGGGGTAACTTGGGATAACAACGGCCAGCTTCTCTGTAAATACTGCAAAAGGCCAGTTGAGCGATTCAGCCTACTTAACTTGGTCATAGTCGGCGGAGAAACTGGCCCCGGAGCAAGACCGATGCATCCGGATTGGGCGCGAAGTCTACGCGACCAGTGCCAGGCCGCGGGCGTTACGTTCTTCTTCAAGCAGTGGGGCGAGTGGATGCCGCACGACGGCTGCTGGGACGAGCCTCACCAGAAGATCATCATGGCGCCAGACGGGGAGATTTGTGAACCATACCATGGTTGGGGCCTGGATCAGCGGGAGCGCGGATGGGAGTTCATGGTGCGCGTCGGCAAGAAGCGTGCCGGCCGCCTTTTAGACGGCCGGACGTGGGACGAGATCCCAGAGGTGGACAATGGTTAAGTGGACTTGCCCATATTGCAAACAGAGAATGTATAGCGCAAATCCAGAAAAAAATCAGGAGAAAGTGAGGTGTATTCACTGTGGTAAATTGTTTGATAACAAATACTACCTCGATGGACCCCCGAGTAGTCGAAGCACTGACGGCACTAGAGGTAGCTCAGAACCGTTTTAATCTAGCACAGGGCCCGGACATGGTTGAAGCTGCATGCTATGAAGTAACAGCTGCAGAATTACGGCTACGGGCGGCAATAAAAAGAGCTAGGGCAGATAGCATGAAAGAAGGTCGGTAAGATGGCACGACAGCGTTTTATTCACCCCGACATATGGACAGATCCCTCATTTGGGCAATTAACACCTCAAGAAAGGTTATTATTCATCGGCTGCTTTTCCAACGCCGATGACGAAGGCCGG
This sequence comes from Thermorhabdus hydrogeniformans, assembly GCF_049310025.1. Taxonomy (NCBI): domain Bacteria; kingdom Bacillati; phylum Bacillota; class Clostridia; order Thermosediminibacterales; family Tepidanaerobacteraceae; genus Thermorhabdus; species Thermorhabdus hydrogeniformans. Next base: position 121,201 of record NZ_JBJYKD010000003.1, read on the forward strand.
CTTTTGGGAAATCCAGCATATTTGAGGGCCACAATATTCCCATATGACGACCTATCGCTGGACGAAGTAAAGGCAATGCGTGATCATATAGTGGCAATATGCAAAAACCTGGTCTTATACGAAGTCGATGGATTAGAGTATCTTGCTTTCCTAAAGTGGAATAAATATCAGAAACCGAAATATCCCAAGCCTTCCAAATTGCCGCCACCGCCTATCAAGGAAGATTCCGCCAAGGATGTAGCAGCAGTGGAAGAACTACAGACGAAAGAAGAAGAAAAAACGGAGGAAACGGCAGAGGAAATATTTACGAAAGAGGTGGAAGTGGTTTGCGGAAATATTGGAGAAACATTTCCCCAAAATAGTGGAAAAGATGGAGAAACAATGGAGAAGTCTTCCGGCACTGGGTTGGGTATGGGTAGGGATATATATAGGGATAGGGATAAAGATTGGGATAGGGATGAGGATGGGTACGGGAAGGAGAAGGGGGATGGAGAACCCACTCCACCCACACCCCCGCCTCCCCCAACAATACCCGAGCATACAGAAAAAGAGCGGGAAATGCTCAAAGAACTTAAGGTAGTTCCAGGCTACCCTTTTGACTTTTCGCAGGACCTGGATTACATCAGAAACCTGATGGTCGAATTCCCGTCGTTAGACCTGCTAACGGAGATAAAAAAATGGCGCATCTATAAGCGGGATAAGCCATTGAAGCCCAAGTCCAATGCTCGTCTGCAACTACGGAATTGGTGCGAGAAAGCATTACAATTCCAGCAAGAGAAAGGAGCGAAAGCCAATGGACAGCGTGGCCCGAATTCTGGAACGAATGAAGGCAAAACAATCGATATTGACAAATTCCTCTGGAAAGGCAAAGTCACAAGCAGATGAATACTGCAAGAAATGCCACGACCAGGGTTACATACTCAACGAAGACGGCACGGCAATGATATGCCAGTGCCAGCAACAAAAGAGGCTGGAGCGGCTTTTCAAATGCAGCCAGATCACGCCGGCCTTCAGACATAAGACCTTTGATAATTTCGTACTCAAGGGGCGGCCCCCGGCGGTCAGGGCCATGTACGAGTGCGCCAAGGACTATGCCGACAAGTTTCACGAGTTGCGTGACCAGGAGAACAACTGGCTGGTTCTCCTGGGGGAGCCTGGTTCGGGCAAAACCCACCTGAGCATGGCGGTAGCAAATCAACTTATACCGCAGTGGGTGCCAGCACTATACTTCCCGCACGTCGAAGGTCTGGGTGAGTTAAAAGACGCTATAGACAAGCAAAGGATATCGGCAAAACTGGAGCAGATGAAAAAGGTCCCATTGCTGATATGGGACGACCTTTTCTGGGGGGATCGTAAACGGGACTTTGAGCTTGAAATAGCTTTTGAGGTCCTGAATTACCGGTATTTAAACCTCCTACCGACAATCGTAAACAGCAATATGACTCCAGAGCAGCTTTTGGAGGTCAATGAGGCAATCGGGTCCAGGATCATAGAGCGAGGAAAGGGCCACATGGTGGTGGTCCAGGGCCGAGAAGCAAATTACAGATTGGGAGGGTGATTGAATGGGGAAGACGGTATATCTTGCGGGTAGTGTTGACGGCCAGAACTGGCAATATGCAAAAGAATGGAGGGAACAAGCCTCAAAAGAACTATTACAAGCAGGCTACAATGTAATAGATCCCACGGAAGGCCGCAAAGAAACAGACACGGACAGCAAAGACATCGTGGAAAGGGACCTAAAAGACATTGAACAGGCCGATATACTTCTCGTAGAAATGAATTGCAGCGGCATGGCCTACATTGGGACGGCAATGGAAGTCAGGTATGCATGGGAACGGGGGAAAGAGATCATCGTATGGGGCAAGGCAAACAGGGATAGCCACTGGATGAGATATCATACAAGGTTATGGTTTGATACTTTGAGAGACGCACTTTTATATCTCAAGGAGATGAACCGGTATGCTGCATATGTGCAAAATTGTTGGAGGGAGCGGAGATATGATGGTGCGCAAAAACTTATATGAGCTGAGAGATGAGCTTTTAAAAGCCTATCTTGAAGCCGATCATGACACAAAAATGAGAATAGCAGCCCGGATATATGTTCTTGATGAGGAGGCAGGGGAATGTGAAACTAGCGCCAGGTACAGCAATAAAGGCAAGAAATAAAGGCGTAAAACATGGATGGAAATGCATGGGGAAGGTTATCAAAGAATACCCGAATTTCATACTGGTGCAGAGCGAGAACGGTTATAAGGAAACAATTCTAAAGGCTCTGATAAAAACAGGCGACATAGAAATAATGGCGAAGGGATGATTATGGATAATAACTGTAACTGGAGGGAGAAAAATCAAAATGAGCATTATGCCAATAAGATGGGATGATTCAAGTCCAACGGTGCAAGAAATTGTAGATAATGAGATACGACGGTATAAAAAATGGCTAGCAGAACACGGGGAAATTAAGGATGATCGTAAAAGATACATCATAGACGGTTGCTTTACTATAGAAACATTAGCAAATGATGCAAGGGAAGCGAAGCAAAAAGCAATGAAAATACTTGAGGATGCACACATATCCGGATCAATTATAACTGTAGCAGAAATGGAGGAGGAGCAGCATGGATATCAAAGACAGAATTAAAGGCGGCATATACGGCGTGGCGATAGGGGATGCCCTAGGGGCCACTGTGGAATTTATGAGTCGGGACGAAATCCGACGGAAATATGGAGTTTTGCGGGATATCGTGGGCGGAGGCTGGCTTAACCTCCGCCCAGGGGAATGGACGGATGACACCGAAATGACCCTGGCCGTGGCCGAGGGGATTATAGCCGATCCAGATGACCCGGTCCCGCACATCGGCCAGGCCTTTATCAGGTGGCGGAATACCAATCCGCCTGATATAGGGAACACCATTCGAACGGTTTTCCGTATTTGGGAGCGGGATAACCTCACTCACGAGCAATGGCATGTGGCAGCCGAGCGGGCCCACCGGGAAATGGGAGGCATGAGCGCTGGCAACGGGGCACTGATGCGGACGTTGCCGGTGGGGATTGCTTATAGATTTATAGCCGATGTTTATCATTTTGCGATGTGTATAGCACGGATGACACACTGGGATATAAAGGCTGGGCTTACATGTGCAGTATATTCTTTTACAGTGCGTAACGTTATTGATGGAGAAAAAGACCGCTTTATTGCTATAACGGATGCTATCGATACGATAAGAAAGCGAATATGGATAAGACCATATGAAAAGGAGCTAAGCGAGATTACAGATACTCCCATTAAAAGAGACGGAAGTAATCTAAAGCCTACTGGATATACCATTGATAGTTTTCTCTGTGCGGCATGGGCTTTTATAGAGTCAGGAAGTTTTGAAGAAACAGTGATTAATGCCGTAAACCTCGGAGGGGATGCAGACACCATCGGAGCTATTGCCGGCGGCCTGGCGGGGGTCTACTGGGGATATGGGGCCATCCCGGATCGGTGGCTGGAGAAGTTCACGCCGGAACAGCGGGCCAGGCTGGACAAGGCGGCGGAGGGACTACAAAAAGTCTGAGGGCTGGTGAACAAAGTATGAGAAAGCCAGGTCAGCTTATAGCGTCTCATTATAAAGTGAAAAAGTGTAGGATATGCGGTAAAAGGTTTATACCAATAGCATCAGCACAGTTATATTGCAATCGATGCAAAAAAGAGAATGAAGGATATGCACGGAGAGGAAGAGGGAAATGAATAATTCCCAGGCCAACCGAGGCCGACCGCTTGAAGAACTGATTATTCTGGCTAACAGACAGTACCGGGCGCAGCGCAGAGCAGTAATTCATAAGGTGCCCACCGCCTGGATACCTCTCCGAGACGGTCGGGGCCGGGTGGTAAATGCCAAAGTGGAGGAAAAAGCCGCGGTAGATTTCTTAGGGACCTACCGCGGCCACTCTCTCGCTTTCGATGCGAAGCATTGTTCCCAGGACAGGATAAGATGGGATAGATTAGAGGACCACCAGGCTCAGTTTATCGAAGATTGGACCAGGGCCGGTGGAATCGGATTCATCTTGGTGGGTTTTAGTATGATACGATTCTTTGTCGTGCCCTGGGAATATTGGAGAGAGGGCATACTGAGATGGAGATATGAGAAAGGGCCTGCTTCAATCTCAATAAAACAGATGTGGCCAGAATGGGAGGCCAGACTGGGCGGCCGGGCTGCCCTGGACTATCTTGCTGTGGTAGACAACCTGTGGTTTGGAGGGGAGGAATTGCGAAGTGACAAAAAAAGAGAAGGAGCGGACAAAATACTGCCTGCTGGCTAAGTGCAAATACTACCGCAGTTGTCAGGTGAAATGGGGTAAGGACTGTGTAAGGCAGCAGGGGAGTAAAATACCGCGGCTTAAGTGGCAGGAGACAAATTACCTGGTCATCACCGGAGCACCAGGAGAGAAATTAAAGGTTAGAAAACGGCGTGCGGGAGATCCATACTATGGATGATATAAAAAGGGGGCAGGTGCAATGATCACAATATATGAATACATTCTTTTAACAAATCCTTATGTGCTTTTCAAATTGAAAAGGGCAGGATTACTGGTAGAGAATGCAACAAAGGAAGATGAAATTAGAGTATCCCGTAGAGAAATCATAGAATTAATGAGGCATGATTACTGGAAGCGAGTCGGAAGATATTTACGACAGATTCATCCAGGGCGGGTGATCGGATGAGACCGCAGCAAGCCGAACCTGCCCCCAACATCACACCAAAGATGGTGGACTGGATACTTTATAACCTAAAAGTGTTGCGGGACCAGATAGAGGACATCGAACCGAGGACTTCAACATCAGTAATTGTGTTCAGTAGGCAAAATACAAGAAATCCCGTCAGCGGGGTGGAAAAAGTGGCGATAAAGCGGGCGGCCGCATCTGCTGTTCTGGATGCTGTCCAGCGCGGTATTCGGACCCTGCACCCGGAGCAGAGGAAAGTCTACCGGATGCGCTATCGAGCGGGCATGAGTTATAAGCAGATCAGCAGACGACTCTATATTAGCGAGGAAACCGTTGGACGGAGGTTAGCCGAAATCCGGGCTATCGTCGCGCAGTACCTTCAGCAGGTACCTCAGACTGATCTCAAAGAATTTGCACGTTTTTTTGGATCATGAACGTGACGGAAAATTGACGGATCCTCAAATCCTGTAAGCCTTGATATTACTGGGTTTGATGGGTGCAGGCTGTTTCACCAACTTGACGGATTTTTGACGGTTTTTACCCATATTTTTTTGACGGTTTTATGGTATAATTTAGGGCAGGAGAAAGTATACAAAGAATTAGGACGCACCGAAGAAGGTGCGTTTTTTGTATTGGGGTGAAAATCATTGAACATAGCAAGGCCAGTGCCAAAACCCAGAAAAAGGATAGTAGACCGTAAGGCAATACGAGCTGCAAAACGTCCCAGGTGTCAGGTGTGCGGGTCAACATGGATGCTATGCGTACATCACATAAGGAGCAGGGGAGCTGGAGGAGACGATGTGCCGGAGAACCTGGTGTGCCTGTGCGCTGATTGCCATGCGAAGGCACATGCAGGAATTATTTCAAAAGTAAGGCTGAGGGAGCTGGCCGGACGATGAGCAATCTGCGGTTTTTTGACGCTTTGCCAGTCTACTACGGCGGCAAGAGAAAGCTGGTCAAGGCCATCTTCAAGGTGGCTCCACCGGCAAGCCAGGCGCCTAACTTTGCAGATGCCTTCCTGGGTGGCGGGGCGGTGTCAGTGATGGCCAAAGCCCTGGGCTACCGGGTACTTTGCAATGACATTGCCCAGCGGTCTTATATTGTTGGCAAGGCCCTGGTGGAGAACAACCGGGTGAAGCTCACAAATGAGGACATTAACCGGCTCTTTCTAGAGACCGAGAACGACGGGTTCATAAGGGCCAACTTCAGCCCTACCGTTATCCTCTCAAAACATGCGGACTTTCTGGATAATGCTTTTGCGCTGGTAAGGGCAATGGAAGAAGGCCACAAGAAGTATCTTTTGCTGCTTTTGTTGGTCAAATACATCTTTTCCATGCGGGAATATGGGAAATTCTCTACGCCAAACGCCTTCAATATCCCCATGGAGGAGTGCCGCATTGAGTGGATTAAAAACCGCACTTACCATGCGAGCATAAAGGCCGCCCTAAAGCCCATTCCTGACGCGCTCCGGGAGCTTGCCGGTGCAGTTAATCGCGGAGTGATAGACAACGCCCAGGAAAACCAGGCCTTTAAACTAGACGTCAGAGAGTTTTTACAAGAGATACAGGCAGACGTCGTTTACTTCGACCCGCCTTATGCCGGAACCATGGCTTACGAGGATAATTACCATGCACTTGATCAGATCCTAGAGGGCAGGATGTTTCCGGCCAGAAAGAGCGAGTTCTCCCGCAAGGACGGGATAAAATTCCTGGACGAAGTATTCCGAGCGGCCCGCCATATTCCCATCTGGATCGTGAGCATGGGGAACGCTGGCGGGGCGAATGACCTGGGCGAGTTGCAGGAAATGGTCGCCCGGTACCGGCGGACGGAGACCTACCGGATCAAGTACCGGCATATCCCGGCAGTTGCCAGTCAGGAGCACCAGGCAAAGAATGAAGAGTTCCTGATAGTAGGGAGGCCGAGGTAAGCCATGAGGTTTCTTCAGGCACTCCCTCCATATTTCGGGGGCAAACAAAACCTGCTGAAGAAAATTTTTAGCCTTATACCATGTCCGGAGAAAACTCCTGTATTTGCGGATGCGTTTTTAGGCGGCGGCAGCATATCTTTATATGCAAAAGCCATGGGGTATAAAGTGTACTGCAACGACCTGGCGGAGAGGTCGGCGGTTATCGGTAGGGGATTAATCGAGAATGGACGCATAAAACTGAATAAGACGGATGTTGCAATGCTCTTAAAACCGAATGATTACAGCTTATGCCAGAGGGAACCGCTGATAAAATATTTTACCGATGAAGATGCTGTATTTATAGACACTATCCTGGGGAATTTGCGCCAGAAGGAAGCAGGATATAAAAAAGATCTGCTGACACTTGCATTAATCAATTTCATCCTGCGGAGCAGGCACCATGGAGACTTTGGTGTGCAGTGGACCTATGAGGCTCTGCGCCCGAAAGAAAATATATATCTTCCACTGGGGCACATGAGGAGCGCAAAACTATATCTTAAATCACCAACGGATAGGTTATTAAAGGAAATACGCAAGGTCAATGCTTCGGTATTCTCAAACGGTCAGGAAAACACATTCAGCCAGATGGATGTGCTGCAATTTTTAGAAAGGGTTAGAGCAGATATAGCGTATTTCGATCCTCCGTATTACGGCTCTGCGCCATACGAGGAACGGTATAAAGTGCTGGACTGGATTCTTAAAGGGGAAGTAAAAGAACCAGAAATCAGCGGTTTTAATAAACAACAAGCCTACCAGCTAATAGAAAACATGCTGGAGCGGGCTGAATGGGCAAAAATATGGGTTATCAGCTACGGCGGCCCCAAGGTGGACCGGTGAGAATTTCTTTCAATAGTGCAAAAACATCGTCCAGCAGCCGTTGAAATACCGCTGAAATATAAATACCGCTTCGGCAACCAAAAGGCGGACAGCGATAAGCGAGATACAGAAATCCTTATATATGCGGAAAGGGGATAAAGCATGAAAGAGTTAGAGGTAAAGAACCTGCCTATCGATAAAGTCCGGGCAAATTCCTGGAACCCGAACCAGATGGATGCAAAAACCATGGCAAAACTTAAAGCGGATATCCGGCGAAAGGGCGTAGTGCAGCCCATTTTGGTGAGGCCTGTCGGCCCGGACGAGTGGGAAATTGTAGACGGGTTCCACCGCTGGACCATCCTCCAGGAATTAGGCTATACTGAAGTGCCGGCTATAGTGCTGGACTTTGACGATGCGGAAGCCAAGTTGAAAACATTGCAGCTAAACTATATGCGCGGGGCAGCGGTACCCATACGGCTGGCCAACTTGATCCACGACCTCAACCGGACTATGACCCTTGAGGACTTGGAGGCGGTATTGCCTTACGAGAAGGCCGAGTTAAAGGATTCTCTTGAGCTATTGAAGCTGCCGACAGACATTGACAAGGTCGTCGAGGAACGGGCAGAGAAAGAGCGGCGGGCAGAGCCTATCTTTATCTCGGCAACAATTTACAAGGATAAAGAGAAAAGCCTCCATGATTTTGTGGAGCAGGCATTGCTTGAATCCGAGGCAACATTTGCTGAAATCAAAATCAAGATCGAGTGCCCTGCCGGCGACCACGACTTGGTTCTCCACGCCATGCAGAACTTGGCCAAGCTGGACCGGGGGCGGGACGACCTGGCCGGCGAAAATGCCCCTATAGTGACCCGGTTCGCTCTTTTCCCGGAACAGCTTCATGTGGTGGATCAGGCCTTACAGCATGTAATCAGGACTCAGGGGCTGATGAAAAATCCCCGGGGGCAGGCCCTGGAGCTTATCTGTGCTGATTACCTGGCTGGAGCAAGATTAGAGGGTGAGGACAATGAAGGATTGGAACTACCAGAAGCGTTATCCATTCGGACGGAACCGGAAGATAATAGACCGCCGGAAGAAGGTCCTGCGCCTGCGGTTCGTGAAGCATTGGCCGGTAGATCAAATCGCCAACGTTCTCGGTGTAAGCATAAGCACGATTGAGCGGGATATTCAGGCTGTGGAGGAATACGGGCAGCAGTATGGCGCGGACCTTATGCGAGAGCCGCTTGAAAAGACCATCTGGAAAATTACTGAGAACTACCAGGAGCGGCAGATGCTTAGGTGGCAGGAATTTGCCAATGCTAAGAGCCCGGTCGATAAGGCCCGTATCCTTCGGGATATTCAGGCCGAGGACCAGCAGTACTATGAAACCATGCAGAGCTTAGGGGCCGTTTATAAAGCCCCCGAGCAGGCCGTCGTGACTACTGAGAGCTGGGAGGACCGGATAAAGAGGTTACGGGCCGAGCGGGAGGCTATGCTTGAGGCCCAGGGTGCTCCGGATGGGGACGATGTGGATGACGCAGAGTAGGTGGCCGCCATGGCCGAGAAGATCAGCGAAGCCAATTTCTTAGACCCCGTCTGGTACATTGAAACTTTTCTGTGGGTACGTAGCAAGAACAAGCAGATAGTCCCCTTCCGCCTAAACCCTGTACAGCGGCACTACATGGCCAGGAGGACCAATAGGGACTTAGTGCTGAAGGGTAGGCAGCATGGTTTTTCTACTCTCAAACTGGCCGAATACCTGCACGACACTATAACCAACGAGGCCACCCATACAAAAATAGTGGCCCATAAGCGGGAAGCGGCGGGGAAACTGCTGGCCGCCTTGAAGCTGATGTTTTTCCGTATCCCGCCTGAGTTCCGGCCTCGGGTGCGATACGATAACAAATATGAATTTACCTTCCCAGACCTGGAAAGCCAGATAACCATAGCCTCGGCTACAGATGACGCCGGGCGGTCGGAGACCATCAATAACCTCCTGGCCACCGAGGTTGCCTTCTGGCCGAACGCGGAAGAAACTCTGTCGGGCCTTTTGGAGGCGGTGCCTGAGAGCGGCAATATCTGCATAGAGAGCACACCCAACGGAGTGGGTGATCCCTTTTACGCGGAAGTCCAGAAGGCCAGGGCCGGGCAGAGCGAATTCAAACTGCACGAATACCCGTGGTGGACAAACCCAGAGTACAGGATACCATTAAAGCCCGGGGAAACCCTGGAGCCCTATTCGGACGAGGAGCTTAATCTTATTGCCAGCTATAACCTCACACCGGAGCAGATTAAATGGCGGCGGGCCAAAATCCGGCGATTAGGACGAAGGAAGTTTGCACGGGAATATGAATGTAGTTTCCTCCAGAGCGGCCGGCCAGTGTTTGATGCCACGATCATCGAACGCTGGCCGAAGAAGGAGCCCATTTACATGGATAATTACCTGCGGGTGTGGGAACGGCCTGTACCTGGCGAGCGGTACGCCATCGGGGTAGATACTTCCGAAGGATTACCGGATGGAGACCGGGCCTGTGCCCAAGTCTTCAAGATGTCTACATGGGAGCAGGTTGCCATCCTCCACGGGGCACTGAAACCGCAGGTGCTGGCAGTTTATGTAGACCGGCTGGCCAGGGAATATCGGCAGGGTCAGCCTTACGGCGTAATTTTAGGTGTAGAGCGTAATAACCATGGCCATGCTGTGCTGGTAAAGCTACTGGAATTTGAAACACCAGGGCTTTATTTTTTTAAGCCTCAAAATCCTGGATGGGACACAAACTCTGCGACTAAGTTTATGATGGTGGACGAGGCCGAGGAGGCAGTTCGACAAAAACTTATTACGGTATATGACGAAGTTACCAAAGGTGAGATGATCGCCTTCGAATGGAAAGACGATGGGAGCGCCGGAGCTCCAGAGGGCGAAGGAAACCACGACGACACGGTAACGGCACTGTGTATCGCATGGCAAATGAGAAAAGCAACTCAGTGGCAGATTTGGGAACCAGGCGGAAGAGAAGGCGGCAGAGTTATGGTTATAGGGTAGGTGGAAGTTATGGCTGAAAATCAGAATCAAGCTATACAGGCAACCATTTACAAAGCTCAGGTGCTTGGCGGCAAGGAGATAGTCACAAGCAACAAACTGGAAGAGGACCCCTTTGCCAGGCTATATGGAGAGGGGGGTATACTAGAACCGCCTTATGACTTGCGGGTACTCACATTACTCCCCGAGTATTCCAACATCCTGGGTCAATGCATTGACGCCATGGAGACCAATATCGACGGATTTGGCTTTACGCTTGAACCTGCAGAGGGGGTTACAGCGGGCCCGGACGGGAAATATCCTTCCGAGGTGGAGGCTGAACGTCGCCGGATAAGGAATTTCTTTAAGTATTGCAATCCCGATGAGAGCTTTACCAAGATCCGGCGGAAAACCAGGCGAGACCTGGAAACGACGGGCAATGCCTACTGGGAGATACTGCGGAACGGCAAGGGTGAAATTGCCGGGATAGAGCACCTGGAGAGTTATACCATGCGTCTCACCCCTCTAGATAAAGATCTGACGGATATCAAACTCCGGATAAAAACTGAGGACAATACTTACGAAGAAATTCCACATCGCAAAAGGTTCCGCAGGTTTGTCCAGATCAGAGATGGAGTTATGGTATATTTTAAGGAATTTGGCGATCCCAGGCCCATCGATGCAAAAACCGGAAAAGTATTAACCGAAGAAGAAGCAAAAAAAACAGATATTACGCTGGCCACCGAGGTTATTCACTTTAAGATATATTCTCCCCGGTCTCCTTACGGGATTCCCAGATGGATAGGAAATAATCTTGCCGTATTGGGAAGTCGTCAGGCCGAAGAGGTCAACTATGAATATTTCGACAATAAGACGGTCCCACCTTTAGCGGTTTTGGTTTCGGGTCGGCTTGCGGCAGACAGCGTTAAGCGAATAGAAGATTATATCCAGAACAACATCAAGGGGCGCAAGGGGTTCCATAAGATCCTTGTTATTGAGGCCGAAACCACGCCCAACCCCCTGGCGCCGGCGGGCCAGAAGGCGGGCATTGAAATAAAACCCCTGACCGAGGCCCAGCAGAAGGACGCCCTGTTTGTTGATTATGACGAGAAGAACCAGGAGAAAGTGCGTTCGGCATTCCGCTTGCCGCCTATCTATGTCGGGCGAACGAAGGACTTCAACCGTTCCACCGCCGAGGAAAGCAAGCGGGTCGCCGAGGAACAGATTTTTGGGCCGGAACGGGACGACTTCGATTTCACGATCAACCGCTTGCTTTTCCCGGCTATGGACGTGAAGTATTGGGAGTTCAAGAGCTTGGCGCCTACGGCGGATAACGCCAAAGACATGACTGAAATGCTTGGGACATTTATAAAAGCTGGTATGACCGTCAAAGAGGCCAGGCGCATGATGGAGGAAATTCTCAATAAGGAGCTGCCAGACCCGCAGGGGGCGGATTGGCTGGATGAACCACTGGAGGTTTACCTGGCCAAACTGAAAGCCGGCATTACCCCTGGTGCGTCTCCTGAAGATGAGGTCCAGACGGTCAAGAAGTTCGCCAGTTTCCTGATCGAGGTGCGGAAGAGGTTAGAGGAATATGAACTGGGGCTTGCTTAGCAAAGAAGAACGGCGGGAGCTTGCCAGGTCAATAGATTACATCCTGGATTATTTGTTTTTCATGCCTGTACGGAAAGAAGCCGATCCACGGAGACGCCTTTTCGGTGCCGGGGCGGATATGGCACCTACAGAAGAGAGTATAGCAGGTATAGAAGAGAAATTTACAGAAGCGTTACTCCAGGGCTGGGACGCTCAGGTACAAAAAGCTATAACAAAGGGTGCAGCCCTGGTCCAATCCTTTGGAGGCGAAATTGACGAAAACGAAGTCAAGTTGCTTCTCAATCTGATTGCCAGGGAAATGGGACCCGGGTTGGTGGCCATGACCCAGGAACAGGTCACCAACCTGGTGGGGACGGCATACCTGCTGGGGAGGCGTATCGTTGGTACACAACTTGGCATAGAACCGAAGCTGGACCTGGTGGATGAACAGGCCCGGCAATGGTTGACCGACCATACCGTTTTCTGGATAGGCGATTATTACGACAGGCAGCTGGGGAAGAGTATAGCTGATACAGTAAGGCAGTTGGCCGTTGAGCAAGGCTTAGGTCGGGAGGAAGTCGGCAGACAGCTCAAAGCTCTTCTGGGGGACAAATTCGCCAGAAGCGATGCATACTGGAGAGGGCTGGCGGCTACCACCGTGGACCGGGCAAGAAATTTTGGTGGCGTTCAAAGCCTGATCGAAGCAAAGGTGGATACTTACGAGATACTTCCTGTTGGTGACGAAAGGACCTGTGCGGTCTGCATGACCATGGCCAGGCACACCTTTAAGGTTGAGCACGCGGTGGCCTTGCGGGATGCGGTGCTGAACGCTAAAACGCCGGAGGACATTAAAAAGCTTCATCCCTGGCTGCCGTTTGATGAGGTGAGGAAGCTCGATACTGAAGGGGCCGTCAGAAGAGGTCTGGCTTTGCCTCCATATCATTACCACTGCCGGTGTACTTATATCGTTTCGTCTTTCCGGGATATCACTGTGAGCCACGAGCCGCTGCCTATTTCGTTCATCAGGGAAGAGCCGTCACAAAAAGAGTTACCGCCACTTGAGAAGCTGCGCTATGTGGGTAGCGGTTCCTACTTGGGGGGAGCTGGCGAGAAACACATTTATGAGAATAAGCAGGGGCAAAAATACATTTTCAAGCCAGCGCAATCCAAGGGCGGTCAACCCGAACCCTTTCGGGCTTACGTTCAGGAGGCCGCTTCGGAGATTGCCCGGCGCCTTTACGAGCCAGGGCAGTTTGTGGAAGTAAAGGCGGTTACAGATAAAGCTGGCCGGCTGGGGACCCTGCAAAGACTGTTTGAAGATGTGGAGGGTAACCTCAAGCAAATCAGCTGGAAGAGTTTAACTCCTGACGAGTTGCGCCAGATCCAGCGAGAGCACGTATTGGATTGGGTCATTGGCAATTTTGACAGCCATGGCGGCAACTTTATCCGGCTAAAGGACGGCCGGATCCTGAGCGTGGATAAAGAGCAGGCATTTCGTTACATTAACGACCCGGCTTCCTGGAAAATGAGCCTGGATTATCATCCCAACGCCGTGTACGGAGAGCAAGAGCCGATCTACAATACTATCTACCGCGCCTTTGGCAAGAAGGAAGTTGATCTGGACCTGCAGGCCGTCCTACCGGCCCTGCAGCGCCTGGAGGCCATCCCAGATGAGGAATACAGGGCTATTCTGAGGCCTTATGCGGAGGCCCTGCACGGGAGGGGCGAGAAAGCGGAGAAATTTCTAGATCTTGCCGTAAAGAGAAAACACGAGACACGTGAGCAGTTCCGGCATTTCTTTACCAACCTGCTCAAGACTAGGGACCCGATATTTAAGGGGACCTTTAAATTCGCAGATGAGATGACCGGAGTGGAACTAACGAAAGCACCCATGGCGGCCCGGTTGATGACCAAGGAGGAGTTAGAAAAGCTCAACGTCAAGGCGTTAAAGGAGATAGCCAAGGCGCAGAAGATAAAATACTTCCAGCACATGACCAAGCAAGAGCTGGTTGAAGCCCTGGCCCACCCAGATAAAGCTGAACGAATCAGCATAGCAGTTAAGGAACGGGTCCGGGCAAGATTAGAAGCAGCGAAGAAGAAGCCGCCCCTACCCAGGCTCAAAACACCCGAAGGTGCGGACATCATGGAGGATTTTGAACAAGTGCCTAAAACACCTTTTGGGGTGGCGGTACGAAAGGACGGAAAGAAAATTGAAGGCCAGGTTATCAATATCCGCCGTATTGAGGACGATGGGAGGCCGGGCTTTCAATTGACTATGAAGATTCCTAAAGTATATCATGGAGATGTAGAACACGCATTGAGTAAAATGGGAGCCGGGCACGGGAGCTTCGTTTTCCAACCCGGGCGACTAGAACACCGCCGCGGCCTTTATCAAATGGGAAAAGGGAATTATGTCGAGGTTGGAAATGCCTGGTATCTGAGTGACCAGGACCTAATGATTTATTTTGCCGGAACTACAAGGGAACGAGCTCTTATGGGGCAGTTGGAGATCAGAATTTACGAAACAGATGGAGTGAGGGCAGCAAAGCGAGCGCAGGAAATCCTGAAAAAGCTGAACCTGGAGGCCGCTATCGCCGAGCCAACGCCTGAAGAAGAACGACTGCTGCGGCTTTCCCGTTTGGCATGGCAGCATGCTCCCAGGGAAGAATACCAAATCGACTTGGAAACACGCACCATCGAGCAGATGGAACGTCTTCTTCGGGATAAAGGCATTGACCCTGCCAGGGCTGATAAACTGGTAGAGAGAGAGGTCTGGCCCGGGTATAAGACTTTTGTTGATGAGGGTATCAGCGAAAAATACAGGCAAGTGGGAGCGGAGTATCTCTTTGCCGGGGTAGGAAGAGAGCCAGAAACAGTAGTCGCCATACTGAGTTCTGACAGTCCTGGCCTCATGTCTACTATTCAACGCTATTATAACGGTATATTTGGTGGCGGGGCCAGCCAGAGCACAGACATTGAAACAGGCGGCGCCGACAGTGCCTTTGTCCGATTGGTGGTTGCTAATGCACGAGGTAAATGGCGGTTCAGGGACCATTTTAAGGGGGAAGGTTATAGACTTATCTTTGACATAAAAGAGTTAGATCGTACTGATTGGTATGCTTACGGACATGATGCATTTGGCACCACCGAAGAAGATGAATATCGAAGAAGGTTGAGTCCGGAAGAATTTATCAGCAAATTAAACGATGATTATCGGATCAGCAACGAAATAATGTTGCGCCGTGGCATTCGCAAGGAAAGTGTAATAGGAATTACTTGTGATACTCCCGCACAAAAACAAGCATTGATACAAATATTCCAGCGTTCGGGCGTTAAAGAAATAAACGGCAAGAAATTAGAAGATTTTATTAGAGTTGAGGAGATGATTTAGTGATTAGTGATAAGGTTCTTTATCGTGTAAAATACAGTTACTTTGGCCTTCGCCCACCGCTAATGCTGGCAATAGGTGTAGAGGTTCATGATGATTGGGTAGGCTTTCATGACACCAATCGTGGACACCAATTCTTTGGCAAGCTTGTCAAAGAGACGAAGGATGGATTTGTATGGCACCGAATAGAAAACACGCTGGAGATGGGGTTAAAAGATTTTGGCCTGGTTGAGTTTAAAGCTCTCAGTCTTGAAGAATATAACAAGACGGTACGGCCTAATCTGATAGGGCCTATACCGGAGTTTAGTTCAACCGAGGAGCTTTATGAGTTTTACCGGCGCAAGTTCGGACGCCGAGGATATCATTACTGAGGTGATAAATACTATGCCCGATAGGACAAAGGGTTGGGATGAAACAAACACCAGTTATCGTTACCGGATTAGAGCACCGGACGACTTTCAGGATGGGTCATTCCGGACTATAGAGCTGCAAAACACCAACGGCATAAAAATGGTGGTCGGAAAACTGAAAAACGGGACTGGGTCGATGGTCGCCCAGTCTTTAATTTTTCCCAAGGATAAGGGCTGGACATTAGAGGATGCCAAGAAGTGGGTCAATGAGCATCCAGATTTGACCCACGTGGAAAAGGAGGTGGTTCCTGTGAAGGCGGTGCTGGAACAGATTACTAAGGCGAAGTGGTCAACCGCCTTCATTTGAAGGCTCAATAATTTGCCAGATGCCGCTTTTGCAATCATCGAGCCAGCATATAAGAAGGGCGAAACACAGGATAAGAGAGCCCGCCATCTGCCACACCACAGCCAAAGCGTAACCGATCCCAACGACGATAGCACGGTGGACCTGCCGCACCTGCGAAATGCCCTGGCTCGGGCAAACCAGATACAGCCGATCACCGACAGCATCACGGCGGAGGAATTGCGGAAGAAGGCCCTGGCCCACCTGCAGGCCCATGCCAAGCGGCTGGGGATCGGGGAGGTCGGCGAGGTAAAGAAAGAGATCGCCTTCAAGAAGGCGGACCTGCAAAAGCGGATTGTCTACGGCGAGGTCTACGTCCCCAACGAAAGGGATTCCCAGGGCCAATGGATGACCGCTGAGGAAATCGAAAAGATGGCCCATCGGTTCATGGAGAACCTGCGGCTCACGCAAATCGACAAGCAGCACGACTGGGAGCCTGACGAGGGGGTTGTCGTGGAGAGTTTCATAGCCCGGCCGGGAGACCCGGATTTCACGCCGGGTGCCTGGGTGCTTGCCACAAAAATCCTGAAAGAGGAGACGTGGCAGGCCATCCTTAAGGGCGAGATCACCGGCTATTCTATGGCCGGTGTTGCTGAGTTAATCCCGGAGGAGGGGGTGAGTTAAGTGGATAAACCAATACCTGGGGAACTGCGAAATGTTGATGTCCAGATGGTAAGTCTGGTCCACAAGGGGGCCAACCGGCGACAGTTTAAAATATTCAAGTCTGCCGATTATCCAGAAGAACCAGTACCTCAGCAGGATGTGGAACAGCAGCAATATAGGGGATTGTTCCGAGTGCTGAAAGAATTTTTTACCGGTGCAAGAAAAGCAGAAACAAATCAGGATTCTTTCGCCCAAGCTATGGCAGCAAATGAGGCAGAGGATGCTCTCTGGCGGGCATTTTCGACATTGCATGAAGTATGTGCTAACATCCTGAGCAGTGATTCTGAGGATAAAACTACCAGAATCAATCAGGTGGTAGACGAATTTAGGGCATATTTGCTCGGCAAAATCGGCCAGCTCGGCGTTGCCAAGGCCGCCGAGCAGTTGTCTGTAGGATTAGAGAAAGCGGGACGTAAAATTAGCGCGGCACGGTTGAAAGCGTTGAAGGATGCCCATAGCATCCTGGCTCAGATTATCGCCGAAGCCGAAGCCGATAACCAAGACGGGGAGGGAACGCAAGTGACAAAAGAAGAACTGAGCAAAATGGTGGCTGAAGCGGTGAACGAGGCCACGAAACCCATTAGTGAGAGGTTAGAGAAGTTAGAAAAACAGGCAGACGGTAAACCGGAGGTCGGCCAGGAGAAAGATGAGCTTCAGGAAGTTATCAAGGCGGCTGTGGCTGAGGCCGTCAAGCCCCTGGAAGACCGCCTGGAAGTGGTAGAGAAAGCAAGAGGCATTTCAAACAAGATCCCGGAAGGCAAAGAGTCTGTAGAAAAGTCCGACTTCTGGGGCGGTGTATTTTTAGGCTAAAGAAAGAAGGAGGTATGCTAAATGATTTCTAACAGGACTCTCATTGCTAAAGCAGCTATAACTTCGGCAGATTTAGCTACTGGCGGCAAACTCAATCCTGAACAGGCAGACAAATTTATTGATTACATTGTAGACCAGTCCGCATTTCTGAAGGATATCAGGACCGAGAGAATGACCGGTCCGACGAAGGACTTAGACTTCATCGGGGTGGCAAGTCGAATCATCCGTAAAGGTGTGGAAGCTACCGAGCCTACCGAAACTGCTGGCATCCAGACCAGCAAGAAGCAGCTCAATTCAGTGGAGGTAATCCTGCCGGCGGATATTTCCATTGGTTTCCTCGAGGACAATATCGAAAAGGCTGGGGCCGAGGATCACATTGCCAGATTGCTGGCGTTGCAGTTTGGGAACGACCTGACCGACCTGGCGTGGAACGGGGATACTGCAACGCCGAGTACCGATCCATTTTATCCGTTCCTTTCCATTGACGACGGGTTTATCAAACTGGCTAAGTCCAGTCCCAATACTCACAAGTTTGATACCAACGGCAGCACCGACTACAAAGGCGTGGTCTTCCCAGGCATGCTGAACATGCTGCCAAACAAATATAAGGCCAATAAAGCCGAGTTGAGATTCTATGTTTCTCCCACCGTGGCAGAAGCCTATATTGAGCAGCTGACCACCCGCCAGACAGCCTGGGCGGATGAACTGCTTCAGACGGGGAATTTGCCCCAGTATAAAGGTATAACCATCTTCCCGGTAGACTTTATCCCTGACGATGTGATTGTTCTCACCTTGCGGAAAAACCTTGCTACCGGCATCCAGCGGGATTTCACTAACGATCGAGTCCGCCAACCCAGGAAGAGAATTATCGAGTACACCATGACTGCAAGGACAGATGCAGCACAGATAGTACTCGATGATGCTCTTGTCATAGGATACAACCTTGTATAAGTGGAAGGTGATTAACGATGGCTGAAAAGAAGAAGGATGTCCAGTTAGAAACTGAGAGCAACGATGAGCAGAATAGAAAAGTAGTCGTGCTGGTGCTGAAGGGTGCGGCCACTCTAGTATCCGGCGGAAAGAAGTTCGTGAAAAATGTTCCACAGCAGGTTGAGGACCAGGAAATGGCTAAAAGACTGCTTGCATCCGGACTGTTTGAAACGGCAGGTGATAAGAGGTGAAAATCCCATACAACATCGGGGACGCCGGAGCCCATCAGGAAAAACTCTGGCGGATATTGAACGACATGGCGGCTGACCTGGAAGCGCTGAAGAATGCCCTGCAAACTCACACCCACGGGGGAGTTACAGCTGGCGCTGATAGTACTGCAGTCACTACGACCACCGTAACTCTCAAGACTATCAAGTCGGATAACTATACTGGCTAAGGAGGAGGAACATGGGGCAGATTAAAGAGTTCGCAACTTCGGACCTTGCTCTGGCCGGATATCTGAAGTTGCGGGGATTAGAGTTAGTAAAAGTAGACCGCTCCAACCCAAGGAAGGCGGTCTTTTATTTTGACGACAGCATCGATGTTGCAGAACAATTGATGCTTGAGTTTGCAAACTCTGATTTTCGCAAATATGACGCAGAGATAAGGGCGCTGAAGAAACTCATTCACAGGTAGGTGATGGCCGTGGCATATTGTACGATTCAGGATATCCGTGATGAAGGGATAACAGCAGAGCAGGCTTCAGACGTAAGGCTTACAAACTTAATTGCACTTGCGACCGCTTATATAGATGGAGTGACGAGACAGTGGTTTGAACCCCGGGCCATGACTATCACCCTCGATGGAAACGGCAGCGAAACGCTTCTCCTGCCGGTGTTTCCTATTGAGGTCGTGAGTGTAACCGTAGACGGGCAGGCCATCACCGACTATAAGGTTTATAACCGGTTCTTCCCCGATGACCGCCGCAACCCCAAGATCTTCAGGGAGGCCGGATGGCCGGAGGGGCGCCAAAATGTCTCTATCCAGGGAACCTGGGGCTTTGTGGACAAGATGGGAACGCAGTACACGACCCCCGCCATGATTAAGCAGGTTGCCAAGAGGCTGGTCATTCGGGAGTTGCCCTTGCTGGGCGATGCAGAGGGGCAGGAAGAGCGCAAGCGTGCACGTATAGTGAGCGAGACTACTGACGGCCACTCCTACACCCTGGAGCGGCTGGCGACGACCCTTGACCTGACCGGCGACCCGGATATTGACGGTGTGCTGGCCCTTTTCCGGGCCCCGATAGCCATCGGAGGGGTGTAAATGAAGCCCAAACTTATTCACCCGGTAGAAGTGGCTGTTTGTCGGGTTGACCGAACGGCCATGCAGTTTGACCCTGATTTCAGGGAGCCCATTGGAGAAATAAAGTATGAGAGCACGCCGGTAACAGTTAAAGCCCAGGTGAAATATGATCGCTTTGAGGCACTCAATATGGTGCCCGGGGGAGATTCGCCGCAAACATCAGGTTACCTGTTGGTTGAAGCCGAGCCTCCCGGCGGCCTCAATAAGGGGGATAAAATCATCAGTATCGCAGGTATATCGACCGAGCTTTACGTGACAGAAAAGCGGCCGGCGGTTCACTACGGAGGACGTGCGAGAATGCTTAAAATACTATTTGAAGCGGGCGATAAAGGATGATAGAGGCAAAACTGATAGGCGATTGGGCAAAGTGTAAGGCATTTCTGGATAAGCTGGACGACAATTTCAAAAAAGCCTATAAAACCGGTCTGAACAGGGTAGGGCAGGCGGCGGTAAAATCTCTCAAAAAAGGAATGACCGAAGGAGCGCCGGGAGGCCAGAAGTATGCGCCAAATCATCCTTTCACCATTGCACGCAAAGGGTCATCGAAGCCCTTAATAAACCATGGAGACCTGCGAAACAGCATAACGTACAGGGTAATAGGCGGAGCGACGGTCTTCGCAGGCGTGCTTAGAAGCGCAAAGGGGAAAGACGGACAGCAGCTGGTGAATATTGCGGCAATTCATGAGCTCGGAGACGGCAACGGCGGTGACTTATACATCAAGGTAACGCCCAAGATGCGTGCATATCTGCATTCACAAGGGCTGCACCTTAAAGAAAGTACAAAATACATTCGCATTCCACGGCGGCCCACATTTGAGCCTGTCTTTGAGGCGGAAAAAGAAAACTGGCAGGAATTGTTCATTAAGACGGTGCAGCAGGGCACCATAGGGGGCGGGTCGTAAATGATAGAATCGGTGATGCGGACACTCCTCCAGAAATTCAAGGCTGAAGTGTTGCCCAATACCGTAACTAGCACTCATGACTCTATGCTGCAAATAGCTCAGTTGCCGGTGCTGGTTCTTTTTTTGCCGGATATAACTGAAGCGAGTATTGATGATGCTAATGTGCCAAATCTGGTTAAGGATGAGGTAGCAGGCACAGTAAGAGTATACGCACCGCCGGGGTTTTATGATCTGCAATTTGACTTTGAAATAACGGCAGAGAATACTCTTGAAGTTCTTGATATTGGCGAAAAACTCACAGCATGGATTGGAGCAAACCCATATCTTTCAGTTGGCGAATACGAATATCCGCTGCGCTTTATAGAGCCTTTATCGAGTCCAAACAGGGCTGGCGGGAAATTGATCCGGGCAACAGGGCGCTTTGTGGTGGAAGGTGTTGAGGTAAGCAGTGGAGTATATTATGACGGCAAGCTGGCAAAGGAGTTCCAAGCGACTTTTAATAACCCTACCACTGGGGGCGAAGATAATGTGGCCTACAGTCTTAAGAAATAGCGAGGTGATAAAATGGGCACAGTGAGGCTCAAAAATAAACAGAATGCTCCCTTAGCTTTGGAATTAGGGGCAGGGAAAGGGCTGCACTTGCAAGCTTTAGAGGAACTAGAGGTTGATGAAGCGATCTTAAAAAGTGAACAGGTAAAAGCTGCAATTGCGGCTGGATACCTGAGAGTT
Source organism: Thermorhabdus hydrogeniformans (assembly GCF_049310025.1). NCBI lineage: Bacteria > Bacillati > Bacillota > Clostridia > Thermosediminibacterales > Tepidanaerobacteraceae > Thermorhabdus > Thermorhabdus hydrogeniformans. The sequence goes on from NZ_JBJYKD010000003.1 coordinate 142,831, forward strand.
ATATCGGTGAAAAAAGAAGAGAGTTCTGAAAGCAAAGCGAAAAAAGGAAGTGATAAATAATGCCTGAATTCCTTTCTCCTGGACATTATGTGACTGAAGCGCAGCCTCAGGTGGTAACTATATCGGGCGCACCTACCAGTACGGCGGCTCTAGTTGGTATTGCGGAAAAGGGCCCCATCGGTCAGGCAACATTGATAACATCATGGACACAGTTTAAGGAAACCTTCGGAGGATTTATTTCAAACGGATGGCTGGCTTATGCTGCTTATGGTCTGTTCATGAACAAGCAAGGGGCAAGGGTGTATGTAGTGAGGACTGCCCATTATACCGACCCGAGTGATCCCGCTACTCTGACTGCGGTCAAGGCTACAGTCTCCTTAAAGGATAGAGCTACCACTCCAGTCGACACGCTCAGAGTTGATGCCCTGAACGAAGGCACATGGGGCAACAGGCTCAAAGTCAAAATTGAGGATGCGACTAAGGACTCGACTAATAAGTTTAAATTAACAGTTCTGGAAACCGTCAATGGGCAGGATATAGTGCGAGAAGTATTTGATGAGCTTTCCATGATTGACACTTACCCGGATTACGTTGAAACCCGCATAAATGGTGTGAGCAAGTATATCACGGTCACAGATATGAACAGCGCTACCCCCACCCCAAATGACAGGCCGGCGGTGGGCACATTCAGCCTGGCAAACGGGGATGACGGGTTAACCGGTTTGGCAGATACTGACTACATTGGCTCGGCAGCCGGGCGCACTGGACTGTATGCGCTGGACGTTGTTCAAGAAAGTCTACTTATTGCCATTCCCGGAGTGGCAACAAGTGCGGTGCAAAATGCTGCTCTGGATTATGCAGCCGGCCGCAAAGACTGCTTTGTAGTGCTCGATCCACCCTTTGGGAACACTCCGGATCAGGTCAAAACTTATGTTGAGACCACAGCAGGCCTCAATAGTAGCTATGGAGCTATCTACTATCCCAACGTAAAGATAATGGACCCGTTAACGAGCAAGGAAAAGGTGGTCCCGCCTTCCGGTTTCATTATTGGGGCATATGCCCGTACCGATGGAGATAAAGGTGTATGGAAGGTGGCGGCAGGTATCGAAGACGGGAGACTGGCCGGAGTAATAGGATTGGAAACCGACTTGGTAAACGACAAGGCTGTGCGTGATGTGCTCTATCCTGCACGGATTAACCCGATCTGCTTCCTGCGGGGCTACGGCATAAGGGTCTACGGTGCCAGGACGCTGGATGGCAGCAAAGAATTTCCGTATATAAACGAGCGCAGGACTTTTATATACTGTGAGAAATCTATCTACGAGGGTACTCAGTTTGCCGAGTTCGAGAACAATGAACCCGGTCTGTGGAAGCGGCTGACCCGTAGCATAACATCCTTCCTTTTGACGGTGTGGAGGCAGGGAGGCCTCAGGGGAGAAAAGCCGCAGGATGCTTTTGTGGTCAAAATTGATGAAGAGCTCAACACCCAGGAGTTCATCGACCAGGGCATTGTACGGGGCCTAATCGGCCTGGCTACCCAGCGCCCTGCGGAGTTCATCTGGTTTGAATTCCAGCGCAAGGTTCAGACCGAAGGATAATCGGGAGGTGATCTAAATGGCTGGTAAGGCACGGAGTTATTTCGACCGCTTCAAATTTCTGGTAGAAATAGACGGTATAACTCAAACGGGATTTCAAAAATGCAGCGAGTTAAAGGGCTCGGTAGGGAAAATCGAGCACCGTGAAGGTGGAGGATTATTGCCCGATAAAAGTCCAGGATTCGGAAATTATAGTGATATTACTCTCGAATATGGTGCGACAAAGAATCTTGAAACATATGAGTGGTTCCGTCAGGTCATTGATGCATCACAGGAAACAGGAGGTGCAGACCCGGACGAATATAAGCGCAACCTGTCAATCATACAACTGGATAGAGCCGGTAGAGAGGTCCAGCGGTGGAATGTGTATGGTGCGTGGCCCACGGATTTTGTAGCTGGTGAATGGGATAGCACCTCTGAAGAAAAAACAATTCGCAAGCTAACTCTTGCTATCGATTACTTTGAACCAGCATGATTATTTATCTTATTAGGGAGGGATTAGAGTGACCGAGTTGCCCAAGACCCTGGCTGAAGCAGAAATAAAGCCGGGTGTTTTTCTTTTCCCCGGAAGGTGGGAAGGTGAACTGCGGGAGATGACCACTGCCGAAGAAGACATGCTGTTAAACAGGCGGCAGGGCCGGGAGTGGGAAGCCATCAACAAGGTCCTGCAGGCCTGCCTTCTCACCCCGGGTATGGACGTAATGGATATGCTGGTGGGTGATAGGGTTTTCGCCCTGCTCCAGCTGCGGCGGATAACTTACGGCGATGGATTTGTCTTCCGGGTGACCTGCCCGCGGTGCAACGCCAGATTTGAGTGGGAGGAGAACCTTGGCGACCTGAAGATTAAATACCTTGAAAATCCGGAGCATGCGAAGCCGGAGCATACATTTACGTTTACCCTGCCTAAATCGGGCAAGGTGATAAAGTGGCGAATGCTCCGGGGGAAAGATGAACAAAAAATGGCAGCTATGCGTAGGGACCATCCGGATGCTCTGATGACTTCTATTATGCTGCTCCGGGTGGTGGAGATCGAGGGAGAGAAAATAGTCACCCGCAAGGCTTTTGCGGAATTACCAGCTTCCGATGCGGCAGCATTCCGGGGAGAAGTGGAAGTGCGAGAATGCGGCGTGGATACCACCATCACCCTGGAGTGCCCGGAGTGCTGGAACGTTTTTGATATGGACCTGCCCATGGCGGGGCAGGGTTTTTTATTGCCGACGGGGATGAAGGGCGGTCGGTAGATTTTCTATGCGGCACCTCGCCGGAAGCGTTCCAGGAACAAATATTCTGGCTTATGTATTCCACAATGGGCAGCGGGCTGGGGCAGCCATTTTCAGAGATTATGCGGATGCCGGTGCGGTGGAGACTTCGACTATACGAGCGGCTGATGGAACGGCTGCAGGAAGAATATGATGCCTTGAAAGGAGGGTAGCTCGTGGCACTGAATTTTAGCTTAATGGGGTTAGGATTTCATTTCTTTGTGCAGGATGATGCAACACTAGGGCTGCAGAGAATAGACAAATCGATGAAAAACATCACTGCCGACGCTGAGGAGATGTATTACAGAACCAAAGCCAGTCTTGATGCATTGGAACCGAAGCTGGGGGCTTTGGGCGATGCAAGAGTGCAGGCTGCCCTCCGGGGCACTGGTATGGCCCTGGCCGGAATAGGAGCTGCAGGAATAGCCGCCGCTGGATTGTCGGTGAAAAGTTTCGGAGATTTTGAGCAGGAGATGCTGAATGCGAGGTCAGTGGCTGGCTGGACGGAGGAACAATTTAAAGACCTGAGCAAATATGCCATAAAAGTTGGAGCAGATACCAAATTCTCAGCCAAGGAAGTGGCCGGGGCGATGTATGAAATAGCCTCGGCTGGCGTTTCAGCTTCGGAGGACGTTAAGGCGTTGCTGCGGCCTATAGCTGATTTTGCGGCGGCTGGCGCCATTCAATTGCCGGAAGCTACACGAGCTGTTGTAGCTGCTATCCAGGGTTTTAAGCTTCAGATGCAGGATGCTGCTCATGTTGCCGATGTATTTACTACCGCAACACAGTTATCCATGCTAAAAGCCAACGAATTTGATGTCGCACTGGGTTCAGTGGCCGGGGTTGCGGGACAGGTCGGGCAGTCTCTGGAATCGGCCATGACCGGTTTGATGGCTGCAAGGAATGTCATCGGGTCAGCCCAGGATGCAGCCACGTCTATGAAATCAGCACTTATGTCCCTTATTGCTCCCACATCAGAGGCATCAAATATAATGAATGTTCTTGGCATAAAGCTCCGCGATGCCCAGGGCAACATGAAGCCGTGGCCGCAAATCATCCGGGAATTTGAGTTGTCTTTTGCTGCGGCCGGAAAACTGGTGAATCAGTTCGCCTCGTTTGCTAATGCCAATGATGATACTATGAAGGCACTGGCTCAAACTTATGGATTGACAAAGGATCAGGCGGTGGGTCTAACGCAGGCCGCAAAACAGGGCACAAAAGCATTTCAGGATTATGTCCTGGCGACTATATTCGGTACCGACGGTATCCGGGCTGTTGCTGCCGGTCTGAACGCCCAGGCAAAGGCCATGATCGACGGTCGGGAGGTGACCTTGCGAGGCGCCGATGCGCTGGAATACTGGCAGAAGAAGCTTGAAGGCAGTGCCGGAGCAGCGCAGCAGGCGGCTGCAGTTCAGATGAGTGGATTCAACGGAGCAATGGAGCAGTTGCGAGGGTCGGTGGAAGCCGTTGGTCTAACTATTGGAAATACATTGGCCCCGACTGTCATACGGATTGCTGGGATAATTGAGAGAGTAGTTGACATTTTCAACAGAATGCCGGAGGGCCTGCAGAGGACGGCGGCATGGGCGCTTGTAGGAGGATCTGCTCTGGCTTTATTCGGAGGAGCAGGCTTCTTGGCAGTGTCGATGATCCCATCATTTATCGAGGGTCTTACTGTGTTACAGAGCACATGGATTGGCGTAAAACTTGCGGCGATAGGCGCCAGAGCGGCGGCTCTTGCACATTCTGCAGCCATGTTGGTGGTGCGAGGTGCAACCCTGGCATGGGCCGGAGCACAGTGGGTGCTCAATGCAGCTTTAAATGCGAACCCAATAGGTATTATTATCATTGCTGCAACAGCTCTGGCTGGTGTAGCATTTTTAGTATGGCGAAACTGGGATAAGGTCAAGGGTTTCTTCAGAGGAATCTGGCCCAGCATTGCAGCAGGAATTGATTTCATTAAGGGAAAGTTCGCTGCTATTCCCGGGGCAATTGCAGCATTTGTCGGACAAATCCCTGGATTCCTCGGAAAGCTGTTTCTGCAGGATATTCCTTATTGGATCGGTTATGGAATAGGCTTTATGATTCGCTTGGCATGGCAGGGCATCGAAACTGTAGTTAATTTCTTCGCCAGTTTACCTGCTCGGGTAATAGCCTTTGTCCTCAATTTAGCTGCTCAGCTGCCTATATGGTGGAGCCAAATCAGCACAACGGCCACCCAGATCATTGGCCAGGGCATTAATGCAGTAATAGGATTTTTCGCCAGCCTGCCAGGTCGGGCATGGGGATTCCTGATAAGCCTTGTCAATACGGTGGTCTCTGTAGGAACCTCATTGTGGCATGCTGCATATCGGGCCGGCTCTAATATTGTCCACGGGATAATCGATACTATCGCGGGGTTGCCGGGGAGGGTATGGGAGATACTGCAGAGAGTCATTAATACTATTACAGGCAAAATAAATGATTTTTGGAAAGCTGCAAGAACCGCTGCCAGCAACCTCTGGGAAGGCTTCAAGGCCGGATTGGGCATACATTCTCCATCGTATATCGAACGGGCACTAACAAACATTACCAAGGCCTCTCAGGCAACAGTGCAACAATTGGGTGCTGATTTCAGGCGTCTTTCCGGACTTTCCGCAGAGCCGCAGGTTAGAATGGGAGTAGTGTATTCTTCACCTACCTCACCGGCATCGATAACACCCATAGCTACTGGAACATTATCTGCTGCGCCGGTCATATCTACGAGGGTAAAGCAGGAACGAAGTGAGGCAGCTACTACGGTTACAACTCAAACGATTATCCGACAGCCAATCAAAATCGTGCTTGATGGCCGGACAATAGCTGAAACTGTGATAGAGTTCATTGAGGATGCCAATGTAAGGCGGGTGGTGCCGGCATGATAAAAAAACCAGCACGAGCGATGTTAACACGCATGGATACAGGTAAAACTATACAATTTTTGTCGAACCCCCATACACTAGAAGATGAAAAGACTGCCGAATATGAGGAACCTGAAGTAAATGGGGCTGTTGCTCCGCCTTTGAAATTTAAGTATGGCGGCCCACGGCCAGTAAAATTTGAATGCCGGTTCATTGCACAAGGGAATGTAAACGACATAGCTGTTCAGGTTGAATTCATTCGTTCCCTTGCACTTCCTGTAAAGCCCAATAATACCCCGCCAAAGGCTTTTTTAACTATTGGCGGCTTTCAAATGCCTATACGTGTACGAAACTGGAAAGTAACATACAACGCATGGACACCGGCTCTAAAGCCCAAGGATTTGACGGTTGAAGTCCAGGCTACTGTGGATTACGGAACTCCGGTTCCACCTGCTCAGCCAAAACCGGCTACAAAGACAAATAAGGCTAAAGCAAAACAGAATATTAAAAAAGCAACACAGAATATTAAAATTGAACGTATTACGGTTAGATAATCTTGATTCCAGTGTAAAAACTCCCCCTTTTCCCCAATCCATATTTAACCAAATACGGCTTGAAAAATAAAAACTAACG